>WGOA01000002.1 GCA_016124275.1 Bacteroidota bacterium | reverse complement strand
CCGTGGTCTTCGGCAAAGGCGTTTGGGAAGCCGGTCACGCCGGACTTGCCTTGCCCGCTCGCTGCGACAACCGGATTGGTGAGCCACTCGTCATTCCCGGAATAGAACAATTCCCCGAAAACCGCATCCTCATCTTTAACAGCCAGGGCCAGAAAGTTTTTACCCAGCGCGGCTATGCAAACGGCTGGAGCGGGCTTGACCGCGAAGGTCAACCCTTGCCACAGGGCCGCTACTTTGTCATCGTTGAGGTAGATGGCATGGGCGACGATGTACAATCGTACATGAACCTGGTGCGCTGAATGAGCCTGGCGATCTACCCGATTGGCAGGCCCTGCTTCCAGGCCAACAGAAACGGGTTGCTTTGCCGTTCGCGCCCAACCGTGGTTTCCTGCATGTGCCCGGCCAGGATGCGCGTTTGGTCCGGCAAGCTGAGCAATTCGCGCTCAATACTGGCTAAAAGCACAGGGGCACTTCCCCCGGGAAGATCCGTGCGGCCGATGCTGCCGGCAAACAGCGTATCGCCGGCAATGACATAGCCATCCTTGCGGTTGTAAAAGGCAATAGAAGCGGGCGAATGGCCCGGTACAAAGAGCACCTCCAGTCTCGTCTGGCCAAACTCGACCACATGCCCGGCCTCCAAAAAACGGCTGATGGCCGGCGAGGGCTCGTAATGGATGCCAAAAGCTCCGGCGAAGGGTCCCGCAGCGTCGAGCACCTCCTGCTCACCGCGGTGACTGGCCAGTTGCAGCTTCCAGCGCGCGGCAACAAAGGCATTGCCAAACACATGGTCAATGTGACAATGCGTATTGAGCAATTGAACGGGCGTCAGGTGGTTGTCCAGAATGTAGGCTTCCAACTCGCGCCGCTCTTCTGCGTCTGAACAACCCGGGTCAATGATGACACAAGTGCCATCCGGATCAGCGATAACGTAGGTATTTTCGGCAAATGGGCTGAACTCAAAGCTCGCAATAGCGTTCATAGTCTTGCGTTGTGGAGGAAGTTGCCTGTTCTTTGCTGCGACAGCGCTTTCCAGGTACTGACCGGCAAAGTTAACGGACTCAGGGGAGCCACCGGGGTTTTAAAGAAGCGCCCATGGTTTATTCCCCGCCGAATTCCGCGCCAGAAGGCCAGTCAAGTGATCAAAAAACGTAACTTTTAACGGCCGCTGCGTACCCCTTGTATTGTCGCTTATGTTCCGAATCCTGCTCCGAGCGCTTTGTCTGATACTGGCCACTCCGGCCTTCTTTGCTGTCCAGGCCCAGGGCACACAGGAGCGCTTTGGCCAGAACCGGGTGCAGTACAAGGAATTTGAATGGCAGCACTACGAGTCAGAGCACTTCAACACCTATTTTAACGCGGGCGGTCAGCAGCTTGGGCGTTTTGCCTCGCAAATGGCCGAAGTGGACCTGATAGAAATTGAACAAATGCTGGATTACCGGGTCAACCGACAAATTTCCATCATTGTTTACAACACCATCAGCGACCTCAACCAGACCAATATCGGGGCATCCACCGGGGCCAGTTACAATACAGGCGGCACCACGGCCATCATTGGCAACAAGCTGTTCATCTACTTCACCGGTTCCCATGCCGACATGCGCCGCCAAATCCGCGAAGGCATTGCCCGGATTTTGATCGAGAACATGGTCTTTGGTGGCAGTTTGCAGGAAATTGTGCAAAATGCCGTGCTGTTGAACCTCCCGGAATGGTTTAGCGAAGGGCTTGTAGCGTACGTGGGCCAGGATTGGAGCTCCGAGCTGGACGATCAGCTCCGCGACGGCATGACCAGCGGGCGCTACGACAAATTCAGCAAGCTCACCGGCTCTGACGCCCGTTTTGCCGGTCATTCGCTCTGGCATTTTATCGCGGACAAGTACGGAGCCTCCAACATTCCCAATCTGCTGTACCTCATCCGGGTCAACCGGAGCCTTGAAAACGGCTTCCTCTTTGTACTCGGAGCCTCCGTGCCTCAGGTCATCGAAGAATGGCGGGCCTTTTACGACGCCCAGTACACCCTGGGGAGCAAAAACATGGTCCAGCCGGATTCAACGGTTCTTGCTGCCAAGAAATACCGCAAGCGCTGGGAATACCACAGCCCGACCTTGCACCCCAGCGGCACACACCTGGCTTATGTAACCGATGACGACGGCCGTTTTGCCATACGCCTGCAGGAGTTGAAACTGCCTTCCACGCGACCGGTCCGGGCACCTAAAGCCAGCGCAGCGCCCTCCGAAGACCTGACGCCGGGCAGAGCTAAAGTCATTCAGCGCGGCGGCTTTCGCACCCTGAGCCTGGCCACGGACCTGTCTTATCCTTTGATGGCCTGGGATTCGCGCGGCAACCGCCTGGCCATCGTTTATGAAAAGCGGTCCAGAATCCGGCTTGTGTTGTACGATCTGGAAACCGGCGAGAAGGAAGAGAGCGAGATTGCCCGCTTCCAGCGCATCCTCTCCATCGCTTTTACCAACGACCCGCGCAAGCTGGTCCTTTCGGGCATGAACAAGGGCCAGTCCGACCTGTACTACTACTACGTCAACAACGCCCGGCTCCAGCAAATCACCAACGACTACTACGACGATCTGGACCCCACCTGGGTGAGCCTGGATGGCCGTACCGGCGTCATTTTTGCCTCCAACCGCGAACGCGACACCCTGTTGAACCTTCGGGAGGATTCGGTGCTGCCAGTGGGCAACCTGGACCTTTGGTTTTACGACGACGAAGGCAACAGCAAAAGCCTGGTTCGTGTAACGCGCACCCCTGATGCCCAGGAACGGCAACCGCAGCAGTTAGACGATCTGCACTTCAGTTTTCTCAGCGATGACAACGGCATCCGGAACCGCTTTGCCGGTTACCTGGACAGCGTTTTTGCTTACACCGCAGTCACCGCCTTCTTCAAAGACTCTGTGGCTTTCCAGCCGCGCTATGACCTGGCACCATTCCAGGAAGCCGGTCTCATTGATTCCGTTTGGCGAAAACCTGTTTACCGCGACACGGCCGCGGTTTTTGCGCAATCCAAATTCGCCCGAAACCTGCAGGCGCACAACGCAGCTCCAACCATCGGCCGTTCCGTAGATTTGTTTATGGTCGGGGGAAGGGCGGAATTCTTTCTGCACAAGTTGCCCGAAAATCTTCTGGCTTCGCGTCCGGAATCACCCACCAACCAGGGCACAGAAGGCCAGGGCATAGCTCAGCAGCGGCCGCCTAAAAAGCCCCCTACGGAACCTGCGCCCGTTGTCGAAGAAGAACCGTCGTTCTGGTTCCAGAGCGAATTTCCCCCGGTTGAAATCAAAGCCATGCCCGGTGCTCAAGTGGCCCCAACCGCCAAAGTGCCGGACGGTCCGGGCGAGTTCAACCTGGTGTACCGCGGAGCACCGTTTCGGCGCGGCAACATCCGGCCCTACCGCGTGCAGTTTGCCACCGAGGCCGTGACTACACAGCTGGACAACAGCCTGTTCATCAACCGCTACCAGAGTTTCCGCGCCGGCGGGGGACAGTTTACACAGCCTGATTTAAGCGGTTTGTTTACCGTATCTATTGCAGACTTATTTGAAGATCATCGTTTCATTGGGGGCTTTCGCCTGCCCACTTCTTTTAACGGCTCCGAGTACTTTCTCACCTACCAGGATTTTCGCCGCAGGCTGGACCGCCAGTTCATGTACTACTATGCCGCCAACCGAACGGCCTACGATGTTCGGCCCCTGACCAACAACCCGCTAAACGCACGCGTCAAAACCAACATAGCACAAGTTACGTTGTCTTGGCCCTTTGATGTCATGCGCAGCGTGCGCGGTTATGCCACCTACCGCAACGACAAGATCAACTTTCTATCGGCGGATGAATTCAGCCTGAACGTGCCCAACGAAAAAGACGATTGGGTTTCGGTCAAAGTAGAGTATGTGCACGACAACACCATCTCGCTGGGAACCAACCTGCCGTTGGGCCTGCGCTGGAAGGTGTGGACCGAAATGCACAAAGGTTTTGAGGTCAATGTAACCGATCAGATTGACGTGAGTTTTGACGATGGATTTTTGGGCGTGGTTGGCCTTGACGCGCGCCACTACCTGCGCGTGCACCGCAACATCATTTGGGCCAACCGCATAGCCGGGGCTTCGTCATTCGGGGCCAGCAAACTCATCTATTATTTGGGCGGTGTGGATTCCTGGATCGGCGCCCGCTTCAATACTGAAACCGTGGTTGACCCCAACGTCAACTACGCCTTCCAGACCTTGTCCACCAACATGCGGGGCTTTGACCAGAATGCCCGCAACGGCAGCAGCTATGCCGTGCTCAACTCCGAATTGCGCGTGCCCCTGTTTAGCTATTTGCTCAACAAGCCCATTCGCTCGGAGCTGATTCGCAATTTCCAGGTAGTGGGCTTCTTTGATGCCGGATCAGCCTGGCAAGGCGCATTGCCCTTTGACGACGAAGATCGGTTTAACACGGTCGTCAACGTAAATGGTCCCATTACCACCACCGTGAACTATTTTCAGAACCCGGTTGTCTTTGGCTATGGATTCGGGGCCCGCACGTTGATTTTCGGGTACTTCCTGCGCTTTGATATGGCGTGGGGGCTGGATACCGGCGAAATCCTTGATCCGACCTATTATTTTAGCCTCAGCCTGGATTTCTAAGGTCTTTTTGAAAGACCCATCCGCGCCGTTCAACACGTCCCTTGCGCTTCCGACCTCACCTCTACCTGCTGGGTGCTAACCTCCTTTACGGGGTCAATTACCACATTGCCAAAATTGCGCTCAACGGGTGGATACCCCCCCTGGGCTTCATCGTGCTGCGGGTTGTTGTGGCCCTGATCTTGTTTGCCCTATTCCAGCGCATGTTCATCCGCGAAAAGGTGCAGCGCAAAGACTACCCGCTTTTGGCGCTTTGCGGGCTTTTTGGTGTGGCCATCAACCAGCTTTGCTTCTTTCAGGGGCTTTACATGACCTCTGAAATCCACGCATCGCTCATTATGATCGCCACGCCCCTGCTGGTGTTGCTGGTGGGCTGGATCAGTGGCCGTGAAGGCATTACGGTTCGAAAGGGCACCGGTATTCTGCTCGGCGCCATCGGGCTCGCCTGGCTGGTGGGCCAGAGCGCCGGACCTTCATCGCGCACAGCCAGCCTCAGCGGCGACCTGCTGATTCTGGTCAACGCCACCTCGTATGGCATTTACCTGGCCCTGGTTAAGCCGCTCATGCAGCGCTACCATCCCGTTACCGTGGTGACCTGGGTTTTCTTTTTTGGGCTGTTTGCCGTTGTGCCCGTTGGTGCCGGCCAATTGCCACAAATTGAATGGGCAGCCTTGCCGGCAGAAGTTTGGTGGTCCATTCTCTTTGTGTTGGTGGGCAGCACCTTTTTGGCCTACCTGTTTAACATGCTGGCCCTCAAGGAAGTCAACGCGTCGGTGGTGAGCATTTACATCTACACGCAGCCACTGATTGCCACGCTGATTGCGGTGTTGAGCGGCAACGATGTGCTGCACTGGTCCATGTTGGGCAGCGGCGTATTGATCGGAGCCGGGGTCTGGCTGGTAAGCCAACCAGGCCGCCTTTGGCAAAGGAGCCCTTCGCCCGCCACCCTGCCTGTACAAAAACCTTAAATTTGCGCCCATGTTGCGATCCATGACCGGATACGGGCGCGAAGTGCTCGAATGGGGAGTTCACACCGTGACCGTCGAAGTCCGTTCGTTGAACAACAAATTCCTGGACCTGACCGTGCGCCTGCCCCAGGAGTTCCGCTACCAGGAAATGGCCTTGCGCAAGCAACTTCAAAGCCGCGTCATGCGCGGAAAAGTTGACCTGACCATTTCGTTGGAATCGCTTGGCGGGGACGAGCGGCAGGAGTTGAATGCCGATGCCATCCGGTATTACCACCGCGAATTGCAAGCGCTGGGTCGCGAACTGGACCTGCACACCCACGACTTGATGTCGGTCATTATGCGCCTGCCCAATGTGACCGTGCCCGGGCAGCCGTTGGATGCCGAGGAACTTTGGGGCAAAACGGCTGAGGCCATTGAAACGGCCTTGACCCGCTTTGAGGCCTTTCGGGCCCAGGAGGGCGCCAATCTGGTCGCCGATATGAATGCCCGGTTGGAAGCCATCGAAACGCTAACGGCTTCTATCACAGCCTCCAGTGGCGATCGCTTGCAGCGCGTGCGCCAAAAGCTGGAACAACAGTTGTTAGAAACGCTGGGCCACGGCAAAGTGGACCAAAACCGGTTCGAACAGGAATTGATCTACTACCTGGAAAAATTGGACCTCAACGAAGAGCTGGTTCGCTTGTCCAGCCATCTGCGTTATTTCCGCGAAACGCTGCTGCACGACGAGCAGGAGGCCGGTAAAAAGCTGGGCTTCATCAGCCAGGAAATGGGTCGCGAAATCAACACACTGGGATCCAAGGCCAACGAGGCGTTTATTCAACAACAGGTGGTGCGGATGAAAGACGAATTGGAGAAAATCAAAGAGCAGGCGCTGAACGTGCTTTAATCATGGCCGAACTTTTTTCACCGGGGGCAAGCCCGACTCCCGAATCCGGCGCGTCAGGCCCAACAGGTTCATCAGGTCCAAACGGAAAACTCGTCATCATCACCGCGCCCTCCGGTGCGGGGAAAACCACCATTGTCCGCAGGCTGCTCCAGCATTTCCCGGAGCTGGCATTTTCGGTGTCTGCCACCACCCGCAACCGCCGCGATTACGAAGTGGATGGCAAGGATTACTACTTCCTGGGGCATGAGAATTTTCTTCAGCGCAAAGTGGAAGGGCAGTTCATCGAGTGCGAGGAAGTTTACCCCGGCACCTGGTACGGCACCTTGCGCAGCGAGGTAGAGCGCCTTTGGCGCGCTGACCGGCAGGTCATTTTTGATGTAGATGTGCGCGGGGCGCGCAGTTTACAGGCCGCCTATCCGGATCGCGCCTACAGCATTTTTATCGCCCCACCTTCTATGGAGGCTCTGGAGAATCGCCTCCGAAACCGGCGCACAGAGAGTGAAGAAAGCCTGCAAACGCGCATTACCAGGGCCCGCGAGGAAATCCGCTACCGCGATTCCTTTGATTATTCGCTAGTCAATGACGATCTTGAACAGGCCTGCAAAGAAGCCATTTCGGTAGTCGGCCGCTTTTTACACAGCCCGGGGGTGTAAAACACCGCTATGCCAGCCTGCCCCCCTGCGGTGGTTTTTCCTATTTTTCCAGCATGGAATCGCTCGTGACCCAAGGGATCAAGATCACCGTAACCAATTTTTACCAGGAGCACATCTCCGATCCGCTGGCCGGTGAGTATGTATTTGCCTATCGTGTTCGCATTGAAAACGGCTCAGAGGAGTCTATCAAGCTGCTGACCCGCCACTGGACCATCCTGGAATCTACCGGAGTAAAACGCATCGTAGAAGGAGAGGGCGTTCGCGGCATCCAACCCTGGATTCCCGTGGGGCACACGCACGAGTACGCCTCCTGGTGCCGCCTGCAAACAGAAATGGGCCGCATGGGGGGGTATTACGTCATGCACCGCGAAAGCGATGGCGTCCGTTTTCGGGTTCATGTGCCCAATTTCCAGATGCTGGCTCCCATGAAGCTCAACTGAGGGAATTCTTTGTATCCTGGTGCAGCAGATTCAATCGCAGCCCTGTGTTGCAGTATCTTTGTGCGCCGGTGGAAGGGCCCCTGTGACTTGCCGCCGCTCCCGATCTTATGCAAACCCTACCGATCTTAACCGACCCCGTATTTGTGCCCAAAGCTCAATATGGCCCTTTGGACCGCTTCATGCTTGGCCTGATCCGCGATGAGCGCGATCTGCCCTTTGTGTACCTGTCGTTGAAGATTACCTTTTTTATGATGGCCCTCGGGGTGGCGATGTACATCCCCGGTATTCCCGGCTGGCTTTTTGCGCTAATGGCCGTGGGCTATACGCTGATGAACAACTTCGTCTTTAAAGGACCATTCGGACTGATGCTGCACTGCACCAGCCACCGAAAATTCTTTAAGAAAGAATACGAACTTTTTAACCATTACTTGCCCTGGATCGTCAGCCCATTTTTCGGTCAGACACCGGAAACCTACGCCTCCCATCATGTTGGCATGCACCACGCGGAAAACAACCTCCCCGAAGACGAAAGCAGCACCATGAAGTACCAGCGCGACAGTTTCCGCGACTGGCTTCGCTATTTCGGCGACTTTTTGCTGCTGGGTCTGTACCGCACTGTAGGCTATTTCAGACGGCACAACCGCCCTACGCTGATCACAAAAATGGTGCGCGGCGAAGCCCTTTTTTACCTGCTGTGCATCGCTTTGTGCTTTGTCAATTGGCAGGCCACGCTGTTTGTGTTCATCCTGCCCTTTTTCATCAGCCGCTTCATTATGATGCTCGGCAACTGGACCCAACACGCGTTCATTGATCATACCGATCCGGGCAACCATTACAAGAATTCCATTACCTGCATCAACCACAAATACAACCACAAGTGCTGGAACGATGGCTACCACATCAGCCACCACATTCGCCCAACGATGCACTGGACCGAACACCCCAGGCACCTTCAGGAGAACACCGCTGAATACGTTCGCAACAAAGCGCTCATTTTTGACAAACTCGACTTCCTCGGCATTTTCGTGTTGCTGATGAACAAGCGCTACGATAAGCTTGCCGACCATCTCGTCAATCTAGGCGCCTGGGCGTCAAAAGAGGAAATGATTGCGACGATGAAGGAGCGGACCCGGCGCTTTTCGCCGGAGGAAGTGACTGCGTTTGCTTGATGCTTGTCGCTGCTTCCGGGTTGTCAGCAGGTATTGTTTTAGGCAGCTTGAAGTAGAACGTGGTGCCTTGGCCTATTTCGGAATCCAGGTCAATCTCGCCGCCATGCCGCTCGATGATCTTGCGGCAACTGGCCAGCCCCACACCGGTTCCGGCAAATTCCTGAACGCTGTGCAGCCGTTTGAACGGTTCAAAAATCACGGCCTTCTTGTCAGCAGGAATTCCAATCCCGTTGTCCCGGATAAAGAACGTCCAGTGCTCAGCGCTTTCTTCAGCCCAAATGCTTACTTCAGGACGCTCGTTGCGGTTGAATTTGATGGCGTTGCCGATGATGTTGTAGAACACCATGCCCAGCATAACCGGTTCGCAGCACAAAGTCGGCGGCAAGCTTCTGAAATGCACCTCCGCCCCGCGCTCTGCAATCAGCGCAGAAAGATCGGCGATGCGGTCGCGAACCAGCGCCTCGCTATCCGCTTGTTGCAGTTGGAAATCTTGTTGGTCCAGACGGCTGTAACTGAGCAACGCTTTAATCAGCCCCGTTAATCGCCCAACACCGTTCAGCGCAAAATCAATGTATTCATGACCGGCCTCATCCAATCGTCCCCCTTGCGTCCGGCGGATCATTTGCAAGAAGCTGGTGATCATGCGCAGCGGTTCCTGCAAGTCGTGTGAAGCGGCGTAGGCAAACGACTCCAGATCGGCGTTGGATCGCCGGAGTTCTTTCACGGCCTGTTGCAATTCCAGCGTGCGCCTTTCGACCTGACTTTGCAACACGGCGTTGTGGTCCTTGATGATGGCTTCGGCCTCCTTGATTTTGGTAATGTCGGTGCCGTAACCCACCACAAATTGTACCTGCCCGTTTACGTACACGGGCGAAAGGCGCCGCAAAATGACCTGCAACTTTCCGTCTATAGCCGTGCGATCTTCCCAATGCATGCTGTGACCGCTGTTGAGCACCCGTTGAAAAAGGGAATGGCGTTTGCGCGCGGTGTCGGTAGGGAGGCCTTTTTTCTGTGCGTAGTCAAAGTCGGTGCGGCCGATCAGCCAACGGCGCATATCGGGGTTGTTGACCGCCACCGGGTTGAGGAACAGGTAGCGGTGGTCTTTGTCAAAGACGGCAACATCAGCGGGTAGCCCGTTGAGAATGTCCTCGTAAAAGGCGCGCTGCCGGCTGAGTTCTTCCAAAGTTGACTCGAGCTCCCGTTTTCGCGCACGCAGGGAATCCAAAAGACCGTGGATGCGGGCTTCGTCTTTTTTGCGCACGCTCAAGTCGCTCCACATACCGAACATCAGGTCGTCGTGGATGGCGGCCATGGTGATTTCAACCGGAAAATCGCGACCTTGAAAGTCGCGATGGGTCCATTCAAAACGGTGGGTGCCTTTTTGCCGGATCAGTTCATCCAGCCCTTCGCGCGCCTCGCTTGAAGGCCGCCCATTGGCTTGCATTTCTGGGGAGAAATCAGACGGCATTCGCCCGATGAGCTGGCTTTTTCGCTCGGCACCCATGATGCGCAATCCGGCTTCGTTGCAATCGACAATGCCCCCGTTCGCATACAAAATCAGGGGGAAGGGCGCCTTTTCAAAAAGCGTGTGGTATTGGCGTTCCGACCGCGCCAGGGCCAGGCTATTGCGCCGCATTTCATCGATGTACAGGTTCAAAAAGAACACTTCCAGCGCCAGCGCAAGAAAAATGCCGATGGTGTTGATCAATTCCGCATTCGCTACCGGGTACACGGGCACAATAAACTGTTGCGCCAGAAAGGACAGGACCAAGGCGGCCGTGTAAACCACCACGTACAGTGCCCTGATGCCTGGCTGCCTGAACAGGAACATGGTCAGGGTCACAAAGGGCAAGGCCAGCATGCCAATCATGGAAAAGGTTCCGGTCAGGGCCACGTTCAGGACCATGTACACCGGAAACATGACGGCAAAGAGGTGCTTGATAAGTCCGTACTGTCGCCGTTTGATCAGGAGCAATTCGCCCAACTGAATACTCACCCCCAACGAGCAGAGCCAGGTAACGGCATAGTCTCCAAAGGCGGCAAATACGAGGCCGGTTGTTGCGGAAAAAGCAACTGCGGCCAGCAGAAACAGGTGAATGAGCTTTAGCCGCGATCGCTCATCGGCGTTAAGTCCCGGGTACCCGTTCCCGATGTTGTTGAGGCGATTCTTAAGGTTGGCCAGAAGCGTGCGCGGCATAGAAGGCGAAAAAGGGCAGTACGGTACCCAATAACATACTACGACATACGGAAAAGAGCCTAACAGGTTACAAGAGGGCTAAACTGCTGTCTAAAATTATTATTTAATCCATTGATTTTATAATGTTTATGAATACAGTTATTTACATTTTGTAGTTTTTTTTCTGAAAAATAGCCATAAATGGGGATGCCATAAAGAAGCGGATGCCATAGAGCAGTGGATGCAAGGGCCAACCCGGCTCAGGGAGTCTCAGCCTTCCATCGCGAAAGTTCCAGCAGTTGCCGGGCGTCTTGCATAGCGAAAAGCTCATCCAGAGTAGTGTTTGGGTAGCGTTCCAGATAAGCCCGCACAATTTGCCACCCGAGCCAAACCCCCACCCTTGATGGCGACTCCAGGCTCATGCCCTTGGTATGGGGCCCTTCGCCCACAATCCGGGCGATGTCCTGGGTGCGGGTGCTGAACAAGAGCGATTCGCCCACGAGCAAGGCCCAAGCTTCGGCTTGGTTTACCTCTACCCATTCCTGTTGAAGCGCCGTGTAACCAATCTTGAGTGAATCCGGAACGGCAGGCATCACGCGGTCCAGGTAGGCCAGCAGTTTGCCCTCGTAAATCATGTGCTGGAGCACCGAATTTTCGGGAAACTCGGGCACCCAGCGGGTGCGCGCCACCGCGTCCATGACCCGAACAGGGATGTAAGCCGGTTCCAGGCGGTGGTAGAGAAAGCGGGGAAGATTTTCGGAGGGAAAGCTGCGGTAACCGCTGAAATCACGCCCCAGAAACATGGTCAGGGCTACTGCCGCAAAGTCAGGGGTCAAATCTACCGGTTGCCCAAAGATGCCCGAGTACAGGTAAACCGGCGGAAGCGTGTCCAGCGGGTAGTAATAACGGTGGTAGCGATACGCAAGGTCCAGCTCGGCAATCGGTTGCTGCAATGCGCCCAACCGGTCGTGCAGCGTGTCGTTGAGTGCGCGCATGGTGGGAGGAGCAACGAACGTGCGGTAAATGGCCGGGATTGGATTGCCGTCATCCGGCAAGCTGTCGGGTGGAATTTGCAACAGCCAGTCGCGGTAAAAGACGGTAAAGGCCGGGTGCCTGGCGTAAAAGTCCTGCCAGGCAGCTTCGAACGAAGCGGCATCGGGAGCCTTTAAAAGCGCATCGGCACGCACCACCGTCAAGCTGGATGGAACCTCGCTGATGTCAGGTGCGGGAAGATCAGGGCCGCTGTTCTTTTTTCCACATCCGGATGCCAGCAACACGCAGAAAGCCAGCAGGAAAAGCGCGCCACAAGAGGATTCCGGGATTGGCGACCTGCTGACGTTTAGACGTGGGTTCCACATTTTCCTTTAGTTTTGGCGGCAGAATAGGACTTAGAGGCGTTAAGCTGAGTGGGGCCGTCGGCTCAAAGTTAAGTCGCTGCGGAATGGCTGCCACAGCCGCACAGCGAAACAGAAACTCTTCCCCCGTAACATTACAAATCTTATGGCGATGTTTGTTTTCCCGCAATCCTCTAAGCGGTTTTTTGGGATGATGCTGGCGTTGCTGGTCTTCATTTTAACCGCTTCGCAGGCCACTCAAGGGCAAAGTCCGGTTCGAATTGGCCTTTCGGCTACGCCGCTGGTCTCCTGGCATCGCCCGGACAATGCGGCCATCAGCAACGCCGGTGCCAGGATGGGCTTTCAATACGGGATGTTGGTGGATGTTGCGCTGAACGAAAGCGGGCGCTATGCGCTGGCCACTGGGGCACTCGTGACCATGGCTGGCGGCAGTCTGGAGGACAATACCAACCTGGTTTTTAGTGTCAATGATGTTAATCGCCTTCAATACATTGAAGTTCCGGTCATGTTCAGGCTCACGGCAACCGAGTTGAATTACTACAGATTCTACGGCGTCATCGGCATGGTTCCCGGCGTGAACATTCGCGCACGAGGCGACCGTTCCTACGATCCCGTGCAAATTCTGATCCCCGCCGAAGTAAACCGCAAAATTGGCAATGCCAATTTGTTGAATGTCGGCCTGGAAGTGGGCGGGGGAGTAGAATATGACCTGGCCGAGCACCTGACCCTGAGTGCCGGCTTGGTGTACCGCAACGGTTTTGTCAACATCTACGACGACGGCGACAACGACAAAATCACGCTTAACCATGTGGCGTTGAACGTGGCGGTGTTTTTTTAAGGCAACCCGCAGGTGCAATGCCCATGAAAATCGCGCTGGCACAACTCAATTTCCACATCGGAAATTTTGAGGGCAATTTCGCCAAAATGTCCCGCGCGGTGGCAGAGGCCAAGGCTCAGGGGGCTGACATGATCCTCTTTCCGGAATTGGCGGTGTGCGGCTATCCGCCCCGCGACTTTTTAGAGTTTAACGACTTTATCCGACGCTGCGATGCCGTGGTGGCCCAATTGGCCGAGCTGTCGCAGGGCATCGCGATCGTGGTTGGCAGTCCGTCGGTGAATCCGCGCGTTGAGGGCAAGGACCTCTACAATTCCGCCTTTTTCTTGGCCGACGGAGCCATTTTGGACGTGGTGCACAAGGCACTTTTACCCACCTACGACGTCTTTGACGAGTACCGTTACTTTGAGCCCAACCGCGATTTTCACCTGGTGCACTGGCGCGGCGAGCGCCTGGCGCTGACCATCTGCGAAGACCTTTGGAACGTGGGCAACGAGAACCCGCTCTATCCCAGCTGTCCGATGGATGAGCTCATGGCCCAAGAGCCTACGCTCATCCTTAACCTTTCGGCTTCGCCCTTCCACTATGGGCAAGCGGGCGAGAGGCTTTCGGTGCTCCGGCACAACTGCGAGCGCTATGGCCTGCCGTTGGTCTACGTCAACCATGTCGGTGCCCAGACGGAGCTGCTTTTTGATGGCGGCAGTGTGGCCTTGCGTGCCGATGGCACGGTGTACGAAGAGCTGCCCTACTTTGAAGAATGCCTGCGCGTGGTGGATTTGGCTGAAATGGGAGCGAACTCGCCCCCCCCCGGCCCCCAGCCCCGCGAGAAATACGACCTCATTCGGCGGGCGCTGGTCATGGGCATCCGCGACTATTTTGGCAAACTCGGTTTCCGCGATGCCATTTTGGGCCTTTCCGGCGGGGTGGATTCTGCGCTGACGCTGGTTTTAGCTGCGGAGGCGCTGGGCCCCGAGCACGTGCGCGCCGTGTTGATGCCCTCCCCCTTCAGCAGCGATCACAGCATTGCAGACAGCCTGGCGCTGTGCGCCAATCTGGGCGTATCCCACGACATCCTGCCCATTTCGACCTTGTACGAGACCTTCCTGGCTGAACTGCAGCCGCTCTTTGCGGGCAAGCCCTTCGACCTGACGGAAGAGAACTTGCAAGCCCGGCTCCGGGCAGTTTGCCTGATGGCCCTGAGCAACAAGCACGGGTATATCTTGCTGAATACCAGCAACAAAAGCGAAGCGGCCGTGGGTTATGGCACCCTCTACGGCGACATGTGCGGCGGGCTTTCGGTGATCGGCGATGTGTACAAAACCGAAGTGTATGCGCTGTGTGCGGAAATCAACCGCGAGCGCGAAGTCATTCCCGCCAACATTCTGACCAAGCCGCCTTCGGCGGAGCTGCGGCACAACCAGAAAGATTCAGACTCGCTCCCGGAGTACGACCAACTGGATGCTGTGTTGTTGCAATACATCGAACACCGCAAAGGCCCGCGCGAGATTATCGCTATGGGCTTTGACGAGGAACTAGTCCGGCGCACCCTGCGTTTGGTCAACATCAACGAATACAAGCGCCATCAGACTCCCCCCATTTTGCGCGTATCCCCCAAGGCTTTTGGTATGGGGCGGCGTATGCCCATTGTCGGATGGTATTTACATTAAAAAAAAATACTATGTTTAACAACATAATTAAAATTATGTTATGCACCAGCTTTTTGCTGGGTGCTTCCCAGCTATTTGGCCAGGCTGCGCTGGATATTACCCTCCTGGATGCAGAAAATGCTGAGCCGGCGCCCTTTCAACCGGTAAGGTTGGTGAACGAAGACATTGGGTTCGAAGGGGTACGCACCACCAACGACCAGGGCAAGGTTCGATTTGAAGGGTTGAGCACTGCCGGCCGTTACCGGATCGAGCTTGCATCGGGCATCATGAACCTGGTGGAAGGGCAGCAGGAACTTGTGCTGGTTTCCGGGCGCACCTCCAGCCTGACGTTGGCGGTAAGCGAGCGCAACCAGTTGCTGCAGGCGGTTTCCATTTCGGCCTACGAACGCCAGGACATCAATACCGTCAATGCCCAGGTGGCCAGCGAATTGACGGCGCGTGAGCTCAGTTTGTTGCCCGTAGAAGGTCGCGACATCACGCGCAGTTTGTACCGCCTGCCCAACATTACCCAGGCCACCGGGTTTTATCCGGAGGCGCCCAATGTGGCCATTAATGGCGCCAATTCGCTGTACACCAGCTATCAAATAGACGGGCTGGACAACAACGAGAATTTTCTCGGCGGCCAGCGCTTTGCCATGCCCGTTGGCTTTACGCGCAACATCACGGCGCTGACCAACAACTTTAGCGCGGAGCACGGCCTGACCAACAACGGCATCATCAACATCACCTCGCAAAGCGGCACCAATACCTGGACCGGCGAAGTCTTTTACCTGACGCGCCCCGGCGAGTTGACCGATGCCTCTTCGCCTTACGCCCAGCGCGATCTGAGCGGCAACCAGGTGCGCGACGGCTTCATGCGCCACCAGGGCGGGTTCAGTGTTGGCGGTCCCCTGCGCCGGGACAAGACCTTTTTGTTTCTGAATCTTGAGCACACCGCTGATTTTAAGGATAACCTGCTCAATGTTCCACAACTGGGGATCAACGAGACCGTCGCTGGCAACAACAGTTTCACCTACCTCAGCGCGCGTCTGGATCAGCACTGGAGCAGCAACTGGCATTCCAGTTTGCGCGTTAACGGGGGCTCTGTCAGCATTGAGCGGCAAGGCGGGGGCCTGGAAGGCGGGGTTACCTTCCCGAGCGCAGGCAACACGCAAACGCGGCGCTCCCTGAACGCAGCGCTCAAAAACACCTACACCGGCGATAAGCTTACCTACGAGGCCAATTATCAGTTCGGCGCGTTTGACTGGAATTATGCCGCGCCCGAAGACGAAGGACTTCCGCAGGTAACCGTGCTGGATCCGGTAGGCCAGACCGTAGCCGTTTTGGGGCATCCCGGTTACGTATTTGATGAAAACGAACAGACCCATGTTGTTCAGCAGAAAGGCACCTGGACCATGAGCCGCCACACCGTGAAGGCGGGAGGGGAGTTCCGGCATTCCAGCTTTGCGCTGTTTGGCGGTGGCAATCCCAACGGAAACTACACGGTGCAATTAACCGATATGCAACTGGCTGGACTCTCCGGTCTTGGCACGGGGTTGCTGCCTGCGGATCTCCCGTCTGATGTGGATGTGCTCAATTATTCGGTGGAATTGCGTCCGACTTCGTTCGGCGACAATCAAATCATCGGGAGTGTGTACCTCGAAGATGAGTTTCGCGCTACCAACAAACTAAGCCTCAGCTTAGGCCTTCGCTATGACGTGGACAACCTGAGCGAGGGCGGGGGTGAAGACCTGGACTTGAACAACATTGCACCCCGCTTCAGCGCCAATTACCAGCTCAGCGAGCGCTCTGCCCTTCGCCTGGGATACGGCATCTACTACAATAAGATAATTTATGCTATTGTCAGCGATGCCCTGCAGTTTAACTCGACGTCGGCGGGCTACCGCGCGCAGTTGCAGGCGTTGATTGATCAGGGCATTTTGCCGGCCTCGACCGACCTTGACGCGGTCACCAACGAAGGCAACCTTTCGGCCAATGTCCCCGGCGTGCCATACCTGGGCGGACCTTTGCCGGCCGAGCTCCAGGCCCAGCGCGATCAGGCTTTTCAGAACGAACTCCGCATCCTGAACCCGGAAGGCTATGATAACCCCTATTCGCATCAGTTCATGTTGGGTTACCAGCACAAAGTCAACGCGCAGTCGCTGTTTTACGTGGACCTGATGCACAACCGTTCCTATGATTTGTTTCGCCTGCGCGACTTGAATGCGCCGGCCGCTTATCCCATTGATCCGGACAATGTGGTGGTGCGCCCGCAATCGGAGGCCGACGCTTCGCGACCTGTGCCTGTTTTCAGCGACGCTTCCGGCGTGTACAGCATCGTTAACGGCGATACGCTGCGGGGCATTTCGCGCAACGTGATGGTAACCGAAACAGACGGCCGCAGCAATTATTACGCCGCCAACTTCACCTGGCAGAAAGCGCGGGGCAGCGACAATTGGGCCCTTCGCCTGATGTACACGCTTTCATTCCTGGAGAACAACACGGAAGACATAAACTTCCGCGCCATGGACGCCAATGATTTTGAGGCCGAATGGGGGCCGTCCATCAACGACCGAACCCATTTGATCAACGCCATTGCCAGTTATTTTCCGGTTCAAAGGCTGACGGTTACCATGGCGGGTTTACTGCAAAGTGGCCAGCCGATTAACCGCGTTCCGGACGGCAGCCTCTACGGCACCACCGACCTGAACGGCGACGGCCGCTCCTTCGGCGATGCGTACGTGGGCAACAGCGACCGCGCTCCCGGCGAAGCCCGCAACAGCGACCGCCTGCCCTGGGCCAGCACCTTTGATGCCAGCGTGTTTTACGAAATTCCGCTGGGCAAGAGCGCGGATGGTGATGCGGACGTGACGCGCCTGGAACTCGGGGCTTCCGTGTTCAACCTGTTCAACGCCGAGAACCTGACCGGGTACAGCAACAACGCCACACAAAGCAACCAGGTGCAGCCGGGGCCCGCTTCTTCAGGGGTATTGATTCGCCGGAATGCAGCGCCGCCCCGGCAGTTTCAGTTTTCGCTGCGCTGGTTTTTTTAAGCGCATAGCTTTTGTTGTCCATATTATTAGTAATGTTATACAGATGTTTTCATGTGGTTTTGCCGGTGTTTTTGTTGGCAACCTTCTTGCTGGCCAGCGGGTGTGGCAGCAAGAACCCGGAGGGTGCCGCCGAACTTCCTGCCAACGCCTCCTGGGAGCAGATGGAGGAAGCGGCCCGCGACCAAACCGTCACCATGATGATGTGGCAGGGCGATCCCCTGATCAACCGTTACATGCAGGAATGGGTCAGGCCTCGCGTCAAAGAGCGCTTTGGGATTGACTTGGAACTGGTCAGCGGCCAGGGGTCGCAAGTGGTTAGCACGCTGATGGCCGAGCAGGACGCCGGCCGCAAGACCAGTGCCCTGGATCTGGTCTGGATCAACGGGGAGACGTTTTACCAGTTGCGGCAAATAGACGGGTTGTACGGCCCCTTCACCGAGCGTTTGCCCAACAGCCGCTATGTGAATTGGGGGAGCCCGTTCATTGCTTATGATTTTCAGCAGCCCGTGAATGGGTGGGAATGTCCCTGGGGCAATGTGCAAATGGCCTTGATTTACGACACTGCCCAGGTGCCTCAGCCACCCCAGACGCTGGCGGATTGGGAGCGCTGGTGGGCAGCAAATCCAGGCAAATTCACGTTCGGCCACGACTTTACCGGCATGACCTTGCTCAAGAGTTGGCTGATCGCATTTGCCGGCGGCGACACGGCGCTGAACGGAGCCTTTGACGAAGCCCTTTATGCGCAACACAGCGCTGAACTTTGGGCGTTCATCAACCGCAATAAAAAGCATTTCTGGAACAAGGGCCAAAGTTTTCCGGCTTCGCTGGCGCAAATGCATCAGCTTTTTGCCAATGGCGAATTGTGGTTTACCATGAGCAACAACGACGCCGAAGTGGACAACAAGATTGCCGAAGGCTTTTTCCCTGGCAATAGCCGGGCTTATGTTCCGCTGACGGGTACCATTCAGAACAGCCATTATTTGGGCATCCCGGCCGGAGCTGCCGAACGCGAAGCCGCCATGTTGGTCATCAACTTTCTGATTTCGCCTGAAGCCCAGTGGGAAAAGATGAAGCCCAGCGTCTGGGGCGACGGAACCATTCTGGCGCTGGACAAACTTGAGCCGGAATGGGCGCAGCGTTTTGATGCCTTACACGGCCGCAAGTATGCTCCGGATCGGGCCATCATTCAAGACCGCGCCTTGATGGAGCCGGCCCCGGAATACATGATCCGCCTTTTTGCCGATTTTAGGACCCATGTCATTAACCAGTAGCAAGCGATTTTCCGCTCCTTTTCTCTGGGTATATGCACTGCTGACCGTCGTTCCGCTCCTGGCCGGTTGGGGCTACTCACTGCATTGCAGCCTGCGCCCGCTGCAAGGGATCTCTGGTCAGCCCGGCACTTGGCAACGCCTGTTCGCGCCGCCCTCCGAAGGCGGCGAAGCCTGGCAGACCTTGTCCTACACCTTTGGTTTATCCGCGATTTCCATTGGGATGATCCTGCTGTTCGCCTTGCCTCTTTCGTATGCGTTTGTGTTTAACCAGCGCAACAAGGGCCTGCAAGGCTGGTTGTTCCTTCCGTTGACCATGCCACCGGTGGTGGCGGCCTTTGCCTTTCTGGCCTTGCTCAGCCCGTCGGGCTTCCTGAGCCGCGTGGCCTATGCGCTGGGCCTGAGTGCCGGAATCGACCAATTCCCTCGTTTGGTGAACGATGCCCTTTCCACCGGAATCATTCTTACGCAGGTGTTTTTGCTCACACCATTTTTTACGCTCGCGTTCATCAACCAGGCACAGCAAGAGAACATGCCAGCCCTGCGCCGGGCCGCTGATGCACTGGGCAGCCGCCGTGCCCAGTTTGCCCGTCGCATTTACGCCCCGTTGCTGCTGCGCCGGAGCCTGCCGCTGTTGCTGCTCTACGCTGTGTATCTCTTCGGCACCTATGAGATTCCGCTGCTCTTGGGCCGGAGTTCGCCGCGCGTTGTTACCGTGTACATCACCGAGCAAATGCAGCGTTTTGACCTGAGCAACATACCGCTGGGCCATGCCATGGCCGTGCTGTACACCGCGCTGGTGGCGGTGCTGCTTGTGTTTTTACTCAGTCGTCGGGCTGGCCAAATCCGAGAAACATGAGGAAAGATATGGCTTCGTCAGCGGTTTTGAACGCCCGCGTGCGCGGACCGTTGCGCTTGCTGTTAGGCCAGTTGCCTCGCCTGTTGTTTCGCCTGCTATTTGTGTTCCCGCTATTGCTGCTCGCTTATCTCTCGCTTCAACAAGCATGGCGTTTCCCCCGCCTTGTTTCGGGCGAATGGACCCTGCAGCATTGGGCAGCTACCTTGCAGGGCCACAACAGTTTGCTTTCGAGCATGGGCCTATCCCTGCTGTTGTCCGGCAGTGTTGCGCTGTTGGCAGCCACGTCCGGCTTCGCAGTATCCGGGGCCGTTATGCAGCAGAAGCGCGCCCGGCGCTGGCTATCGCTGGCCTATTTTCCTTACCTGATTGCCCCGGTAGTGTTTGCGGCTATGCTGCAATTCTACTTTGTGCGAATGGGCTGGAGCGGCACTCTGGGCGGTGTAGTGTTGGCGCAATACTTGTTTGTTTTTCCCTACGCCGTGCTCTTTTTCTCCGGTTTCTGGACCGACCGCATGCGCAACCTGATCGCGCAGGCGAGAACGTTGGGGGCCTCCTCCCGCGAGGTGTGGCTGCGCATCCTCTGGCCGTTGGGCAGGCCGGTGCTGGCCATGGGCCTCTTTCAGTGCTTTCTGCTCTCCTGGTTCGAGTATGGCCTCACGCGACTGCTCGGTGTGGGAAAGGTGCAAACGTTAACCATCCAAACCGTGCTCTACGTGCAGGAAGCCAACCCTCACCTGGCTGCCGTGGCTTCCTTGCTCATGATCGTTCCGGCGATGTTGCTTTTGCTGATTAACCGGCAGTTGTTGTTGCGCAAGACTTCTGGGTTGCAGTAAGGAGTTTTAGAAATGCCCGGAAAGAATCCCGCAAACCCCTCGAAGCCCTCGTTTCCCGACTACGGCTGTTGCCCGTAACTTGCCGGCCATACGCGTCCTCCCGGTGATCCAAGCGCACAACATTCACAAGCAATACGGTACGCTGAGCGTGCTCAGCGGCGTCCAGTTCCAGCTGGAATCCGGCCGAAGCCTGGGTATTTTGGGCAGTTCCGGCTGTGGCAAGACCACACTGTTGCAGATCATGGCAGGCCTGTTGCCCGCGGACCAGGGGGAACTGTTGCTCGACGGACAAGCGGCCTTTGACTTAACCCCGGCCGAGCGCGGCACCGTGTATCTGAGCCAGGAGCCCTTGCTTTTTCCGCACCTGACCGCCTTTGAGAACATTGCGTTTGGGCTGCGGGTGCGCAAGCAGCCGTCCGCCGACGTGCGCGCGCAAGTGCAGGACATGCTCGGGCAGTTGGGGCTGGAGGGCCTCGGTGACCGCATGCCCACGGCCTTGTCGGGGGGACAACGGCAGCGCGTGGCGTTTGGCCGCGCCATCATCATTCGGCCGCGCGTGCTTTTGCTTGACGAGCCTTTTGGAAGCCTCGATGCCCCAACGCGCGCCGACATGCAGCAGCTTTATCGCCGCCTTTGCGCGGCGCACCGCATCACCACCGTTTTTGTGACCCACGACCTGCGCGAGGCCCTGGTCATGGGCGATGAACTGGCCCGCATGGAAGCCGGTCGGCTCACGGTTTACCCGAGCAGGCGCGCCTTTATGGAAGCGCCGGGCTCCGGCGTTCGCGAGGAGTGGGCTTTTTGGCAGCGCACGCTTTCGGGCGAAGGGCTGTTGCCGGGAACCACAGCGGCAGGTGATGTGTTTGCAGCAGGGCGTTCTACTGACCTCCCCATTCCCCCCCATTCTCCTGGCCCGGAAAAAAAAGTACCGGATACCGATGCCTGAATTGTCCCCAGCGGCTCAAGGCCGCGATTACCACCACGTTGAATCCGTTTATTGGGTGTTCACCCAAGTCTGCAACGACAAATGCGACCACTGTTATAACCTCAGCGGCCCCCAAGGCGAGCGGATGAGCCTGGAAGAATGCCTGGCGGTAGTCCAGCACCTGCCAGCCAGCATGGATCGCCTGATTTTAAGCGGAGGGGAGCCATTGGCTGAGCGCGAAAAACTTTACGCCATCCTGGATGCGCTGCAGGCGCGTTATGGCAGCCGGACCCAGTTCATGCTGCAAACCAACGGCGACTTGCTCACTGGCGAGATTCTTGACCGGCTCATCGAGAAGGGTGTTTCGCGCTTTGACATTGCCAGCATTGACCGCTACCACAAAGCTGCGGGCGGTCGGTTGGAACTGCTGAAGGAGCTTTTTGAATCGCGGGGGGTGAGCGGAGACGAAAAAGAACCCCTCGTACGCCGCGACAACTTCCTGAAGCCCTTCGCCCTAAGTTGGGGCTATTGGGGCGCCACCGAAGACATGTGGCTCGGGGGAAATTGGGCGCGCGGTCGAGCGATGGAAAAGGGCATCTGGAAGCGCGATCCGCACCACAACTTTTGTGCGATCTTGTCCGGGGCCATCGGCTTTCTGAGCGGCGGCGAGACCATTCCCCAGGAGATTTCCGTTCAGCTTTGGCGCATCAACCCCTGCTGTCCCGGCACCCGCGACCCGCTCGGCGATGCGCGGGTTCAAGACGTTAGCGAAGTGCTGCGCCGCGTCGCTGACAACCCCGTGCTGCAGATGCTGGACAAAGGCAACCCCTTCAACATGGGCGAGAGCATCGGCATCAGCGCGGAGCATGCCGTCAAGCGCTGCGGCGAGTTAGGCAATGTCTGCCTGTGGTGCGACGAATTTTTTGAGAAGCATTATGATTTGGAGGGGCTGAGGGTGCGCTAGACTCCTCACTCCTCCAACCTGATCTCTTCGTTGTTGGCGTTGGTAAAGTGGTACTCGGTGAACTGGTAGCCGGCATTCTGGTGAATGCGGATCCAGGACTTCCACTTGCGCCACCAGCTGAACTGTTTGGACTTCCACAGACCGCGCTTTAGGTAGGCCTCAATAAAGGGGTGCGTGTGCAGGTGAATCTGCTTATGGGCCTTGAGCGACAGCAGGTATTCGAGGCGGTTTTCGATATCGTCGATGAGCAGAATGGTGCTCTCCACCTTGCCGGTACCGTTGCAGGACGGGCATTTTTCGTGCGTGATGATATTGACCTCGGGGCGCACACGCTGGCGCGTGATCTGCATGAGGCCGAACTTGGAAACGGGAAGGATGGTGTGTTTGGCCCGGTCCTCTTTCATGGCCTCTTTCATCGCTTCGTAAAGCAGGCGCTTGCTTTCCGCGCTCTTCATGTCAATGAAGTCGATGATGATGATGCCACCAAGGTCGCGGAGGCGAAGCTGGCGCGCTACTTCCTCGGCAGTTTCAAGGTTTACGGCCAAGGCGTTCTCTTCCTGGTCGGGACGGCGGGCAATTTTGGGCCCGGAGTTGATGTCAATGACGTGCAGGGCCTCCGTGTGTTGAATGACCAGATAGGCACCGCTTTTGAGGCTGACGGTTTCGCCGAATGAACTTTTGATCTGCTTGGTTATGCCCAGGGCGTCGAAAATCGGTTTCTTGCTCTGGAAGTACTGGACCATTTTTTCGGATCCCGGCGAAAGATGCGCGAGAAACTCCCGCATTTCCTGCACGATGACCAGGTCATTGGCCGTAATTTTTTTGAAAGACTTGCTGAGCAGGTCGCGCGTAAGGGTGTTGATCTTGCGCGTTTCGGTAAAGACGATGTGCGGGGGCTTGGCGTTCAGCAGGTTGCGTGTCGTGTTCTCCCACTGCGCCACGATGTGCTTGACGTCCTCGTGCAGATCCGCCACGCCCTTTCCCTCGGCAGCGGTGCGGGCAATAACCCCCCAGTTTTTGGGCACGATGCTCTCCAGCAGCTTCTGCAGGCGTTTTCGCTCGGTTGCTGAGGTGATGCGCCTTGATACCCCAATGGACCCGTTGAAGGGCGTCATGACGATGTAGCGACCCGGCAGGGCCACTTCAGCCGTGATGCGCGGTCCTTTGGACGAAATGGGCTCTTTGAGCACCTGCACCATGACGTGCTGACCCCGGGCAAGCACTTGCGTGATTTTGCCGGTTTTAACAATCTCCGCCTCCATTTGCAGATCGTGCGGATGGTGGCTTCGGAGCGTACCCTTAATGGCCCGTTGGGTAAACAGGAACAGGGACCGGAACTTTGGTCCGAGGTCTGTGTAATGCAAGAAAGCGTCCTTCTCGTGCCCGACATCAATAAACGCGGCGTTGAGGCCCGGATTGATCTTTCGGACAATGCCGAGGTATATGTCCCCGACGTTAAACTGGCTGTCCTCCTGCGCTACTTGGTATTCAACTAGGCGCCCGTCTTCGACCAGGGCAATCTCCATGCCCCCTTTGGTGGCGCTGACGATAAGCTCCCGATCAACGGTATCTGGTTTTTTAGCCGCTACCCGAACCTGTCCAGGTGTTTCGGCAGAAGATTCAGTCATTGGAAATGTTCCATTGACCAGCGTGCAAGGTGTACGCTATTAACGAATCTTCTTCTTGTGGCGATTCTTCCGGAGGCGCTTTTTGCGCTTGTGCGTGGCAATCTTATGCCGTTTTCTTTTCTTACCGCAAGGCATGCATCAAAAAATTTAAAGATGACGAGCTATTTGCCCGGATCGGGGCCCAATTGAAGGAGAAGCCCTTCGAGTTCTTGCCGGGAGGCGCTGTCCGGGTGAAGGGCGATGCCTTCTTTCAGCACCTGTTTCGCTCCGGCGAGATCCTGGCTATTCGCCAGTGTTTGCGCCAAAACGACTCGGGCCGGCAAATTTAAGGAATCCTTGCTTAAAACGGCTCGAAATCGTTCAATTGCCTTATCAGTTTGTCCGGACATGAGGGCAAAACGCCCCAAACGCAGCTGTGCATTGGCGTTATCCGGGTCTGCCGCAGCTACCTGGCGCAGCAAAACCACCCCCTGCATGACATTGCCCTGGTAGTCGGTATAGCAGTCTGCAAGCCGGATTTTTCGCTCATAATCAGTGAAATCAATCTTTAGCAGTTTTTCATAACAATAAATGGCATGAAAAACGTAATCTACGCGCTCATCGTCCTGGGTAGCGCCGGGAACCAATGAAAAAAATCGGTCGCCGGCCTCGGCCCAACGCTCCCTTAGCCCCGGTTCCGCTTCGGCTGCCAGCCGATAACGCTCCGCGGCAACGGCGTCAAAACCAACTTTTTCCCAGCGTGCGGCGGCACGAAGCAGCGCTTCCGCCTGGGCTTCGCCCTGCAACTTGCCGTGGGCTTTCTCCAATAGTTTTAAGCTATCTACTTGAGCAGCAGGTAGAACCGTATAAGCGGAATCTACCATGTCATGGTAGCGGGTGCGCTTGGGGGGCTTGCGCTCGGGCACAAAATAGAGGAGCAAAACAGCGGCAGTGCCCGCGAGGAGCACGCCAAGAGAGCGTTTAATCACGATTCGTCGTCGTCTTCATCATCATCGTCAAAATCGTATGCGCCGATGGCCAATTCTGATTTTTCAGAGCTTTTTACCTGCTCCACGAATACTTTAGCGGGCTTGAACGCCGGAATGTTGTGTTCGGGAATCTCAATAGCGACATTTTTCTTGATGTTGCGGCCTATCTTTTTAGCGCGCTTCTTCACGATAAAGCTGCCGAAACCCCTGATGTAAACATTCTCGCCGTCCTTCAAAGAATCTTTAACCTCCTTAAAAAAGGCTTCGAGGGCCACCAGCACATCCACCTTGGCAATACCGGTTTTCTCTGAAATTTTTGCAATAAGATCTGCTTTTCTCATATCCCTCTTTAGTTAGTGCGTTTCTGCTTTGCAGATAAGACCTTGTAAAACCCCGAACGTCAAAAATGGTAAAATTCCAGCAAATCAAAAAGAAAATTTTGAAAATACCCAAAGGCTTATTTCACTATGAATGAAGTCTTTACCCGCAATTTGACCGCCTGGGGAAAGCAAAATCGCCGCCCTTTGCCCTGGGTCGGTCAAAAGGACCCATACCGGATCTGGCTTTCGGAGGTCATTTTGCAACAAACCCGGGTGGAGCAGGGCCTGCCGTACTACGAGCGCTTTTTAGCCCTCTTTCCCCACGTGCACGCCCTGGCCGCTGCTCCGGAAGACCAGGTGTTTAAAGCGTGGGAAGGGCTCGGGTACTACTCGCGGGCGCGCAACCTGATTAAGGCAGCGCGGGTAGTTTCGAAGCAATATGGGGGAAGTTTCCCGGCCAGCTACGACGGTTTGCGCACCCTGCCCGGTGTAGGTGAGTACACGGCTGCGGCGATAGCCAGCTTCGCCTTCGACCTGCCGCATGCCGTGGTTGACGGCAATGTTCAGCGGGTTTTGGCGCGTTTTTTCGGCGTTCGGCACCCGGTTGACAGCACCCTGGGCCGCAAAACCTTCCGGGAATTGGCGGATGCCGTGTTGGACCGGCGCAACCCCGCAGCCTGGAACCAGGCCATGATGGACTTCGGGTCGCAGCATTGCAAGCCCCGCCAACCGCTGTGCAGCAGCTGCCCGCTGGCCGATCACTGCGTGGCTCTGGCCCGCGATTGGGTGGGCGAACTGCCGGCCAAGCGCCCGAAAGCGGCGCGGCGAACCCGGTATTTCCACTATTTGGTGCTCGAGCACGGCGGCAACCGCTATGTGCGGCGCCGCGACGAGAGCGACATTTGGGCCGGGCTCTACGATTTTCCCCTGATTGAAAAGTCGCAAGACCTGGAACCGGGCGAATTGCTGCGCGAGCCCGAAGCAAAATCCTGGCTTGACGACGGGGGCTGGGAGCTGCGCGAAAGCTCAGTCTGGTATCGCCAGGCGCTCAGCCATCAGGACATCCGGGCCTGCTTTATAAAGCTTTCTTCAAAAAGTGGAAAACTTCCAAAAGACCAGGATTGGCAGGCCTTAGCGCCCGATAAAATGCGTAAATTGGCGTTTCCCAGAGTGGTGGCCCGCTATCTCGACGAACAAGGCTGATACTTTTGGAGGGTGGGGTCGCCCCATGATTGTTCAATCTAATTGTTCGATCTGATTATTCGATCTAATTATTCAAACTGAAATTGTTAGTACCATGAGCAGAGGCATCAACAAAGTGATCCTGCTGGGCAACCTGGGCAAGGACCCAGAGATCACCTACCTGGAAAGCAACAAGGTTCCCGTGGTCCGCTTTTCGCTGGCTACCACCGAAACATACATGAATAAAGAAGGCCAAAAAGTGGACCAGACCGAGTGGCACAACGTGACGCTGTGGCGCGGTTTGGCTGAAGTGGCCGAGAAGTACCTCAAAAAAGGAAGCCGAATCTACCTGGAGGGCAAAATCCGCAACCGTTCTTACGAAGACAAGGAGGGCATTAAGCGCTACACCACTGAAATTGTCGGCGACAACATGGTCATGCTGGATAGCCGGCCCGAAGGCGGTTCCGGCGGCGGCTCCGGCGGTGGCTATTCCTCGCGCAGCGAGGGCTCAGGTGCCGATTCATCCGCTTCGCCCTCCGGTGTTCCTACGCAGATGGCCTCGCAGGCGGCGGAGTCGGCTGGGGCCTATGAGGACGATTTGCCCTTTTAATAAAAGCAATCGGCTAAACCCTGTAATTTAGCATCCTGTACTGGAAGGCGGCTGGCCGTTTAGCGATGGCCGGCCGCCCTTCTGATTGTTTAACCAAACACCCCGAGCTTGGCTACTTGCCCGGATGACCCTTACCCTGGGGCTGAAATTCTTCTAACACAGCTTACCGGTGCCTGGCCCATTGGGCTTTCGGTTTCCGCTATTGTATTGCTGTTGATGGGGTCCGCGGCAGTTTCCGGTTCGGAAGCCGCGTATTTCTCGCTGACCCGTTCCCGGATGGAGGAGCTGGAGGAGGAGCATGGCTCCCATGTCCTCCACCGCGTCCGCAACCTGCTGGACCAGCCTACTTATCTGCTGTCCACCATCCTGATTGCCAACAATTTCATCAATGTGGCCATTGTGGTGGTCTCCTGGTTCCTTTTGTCTGGCGTCATGTCGCAAGCGGAGGAATGGGTGGTGTTCCTGGTCAACGTCATCGGCGTAACCTTCATCCTGGTGCTCTTTGGTGAAGTGCTTCCCAAAGTTTACTCCAGCCAGAACAACAAGGAAATAGCGGCTGCCATGGCCCGGCCGCTGCTCTTTCTGCGGCGGTTGCTCAAGCCCTTGAGTGTCATCCTGGTGCGCTCCACCGGATTCATTGAGCGCAGGCTGCACCGCATGGAGAAAGACTCGCTCAGCCTGGAGCACTACGAAAACGCTATCGACATCGCCCGCGACGAGCACACCAGCGAGCAGGACGTCCGTATTTTGAAGGGCATCCTCAAGTTTGGCAACATCGCCGTTAAGCAGATCATGACCAGCCATGTGGACATGACGTTGCTGGACGAAAGCATGACCTTCCACCAACTTTTACAAGTGGTGCGCGACTCTGGCTATTCCCGCATTCCGGTCTATCGCGAAGACAAAGACAACATCATCGGAATCTTCTACGGCAAAGACATGCTGGCCTACATGGACGAGCCCGAGACCTTCAACTGGCACACCAAAATCCGCGAACCCTACTACGTTCCGGAAAGCAAGATGATTGACGATCTACTGGAGGAATTCCAGGAAATGCGCATCCACATGGCCATTGTGGTGGACGAATACGGTGGCACCAGCGGCCTGGTGACCCTCGAAGACATTATGGAAGAGGTCATCGGCGAGATCGAAGACGAATTTGACGAGCAAGCCATAGATCACCGCCGCCTGGACGACCACAGCTTTGTCTTTGAAGGCAAAGTCCTCCTCGGCGACATGTGCAAAGTGCTGCAATTGCGGCCCGACGCCTTCGACGAAGTACGCGGCGACAGCGACACCCTGGCCGGCCTCATGCTGGAACTGGCCGGCAACATCCCGGAAGCGCAACAGGAACTGTCGTTCGACCGTTTTCGCTTTGTGATTTTAGGGGTAGCGCGCAACCGGGTGGAGAAGGTTAAGGTGAGCATCATCCCGCAGAACGAGGCGCAACCGGAGGTAGCATGAGAACGGTATTTGCAAGCTTTTTGGCCTTGGGCCTGCTCCTTGCTGGCTGCGACACCACAACAGTGCCCAAACCCAAAGCCTATCCGCGCATTCATTTTCCCGACAGAACAGCGTTGCAACATTTCGGCAGCCCCGAGTGCCCCTTCCAATTTGACCTGCCGGCTTACTATACTATAGAGAAGAAAGACGAATACTTTGGCGAAAACGTGGAGCATCCCTGTTGGGGCTATAACCTGAACCTGCCCGCCCTCAACGGAACCATCTACCTGACCTACAAGGAATTATCTCCCGACCAACGTCTGGACCGCCTAACCGAAGAAGCGTATCGCCTAACCTTTAGCCACGCCCGCAAAGCCGATTATATAGAACCGGTGGAAATAGCCACGGAGCGCGGCGCGTATGGCTTGCTGTATTCAGTAGGGGGTGATGCCGCTTCGCCCCTCCAGTTTTTTGTTACGGATACCGCCCGCCACTTCCTGCGGGGGACGCTGAACTTCCGCACCCGGCCTAATGCCGATTCACTGGCTCCGGTCATAAAATTTGTTAGTGAAGATATTGTGGAGATGCTGGAAGGGTTGGAGTGGGAATAGGGGGTTGATTGGAAACATTAAGCAATGTTGCTGGAGGTGTACAGAAGGGAGAGATGTTGAACGAATATTTTAATAATTATATTTAAAACTATAATTTCATTGCCGGTAGTGCCAAACTCTTACCCCTTATAAATATTAGCATTGTGCCAGATCAAATTGTTGCCACTTGGTCTCTCGACATCGCTATTTGGGAGAATCACCAGAGGCTTACCATGGTGTTGGTAGTATTCCCTTCCGTTTTCGAATTCCTCTTTGATGCGGGCACTTACTTCAACATGGTAGTTAGGGGTGATGGTCACGTACCCCATGTCGAAAAGTTTGTGGATGTCCGATCGAAGCAAGACGCCGTTTGAAACAGAATGCTCACCTGAAATGGAGTAAGGTTTTATGTGGGCGGCTTCCAGTACCGGCAGCGTTTTCTCTCCGCTGATGGAACAGCGACGATTGTAGGCCTCAATGACGCCAACTCGAAAAGCGCCCTGGCCAATTCGCACTTTAGTCAGGATGGGATTTCCGTATGCGGGTACGTTGGGATCCAGCGTTAAGGAGAGTTGCCCGGTTACGGTGGATGAGTAAAAGGCTGGGACTTTCTCAAGGAGCGCCTCAACGCGTCGCCATATTCGCTGACCAATTACGTCGTCTGTGGAATAGGACTTGCCCTTTACGATGTTAGGGCTCCAATCGTGAGGGGTATCAATCCAATCTTCTTCGTCAAAAAAAACTGGATTATTCAAGATAATGCATCCAATGGACGGATTGGTGTTGACTTTATCTTTCCGATACTTCTGGATCATGTGCTGCAGTTCCTGATAGGTCTGGCAGCCATTCCTTGGGCCAAAAGCTTCCCAAGCAATGGAGATGGGCAACAAGGAGTGTTTGTAGAAGAAGCCCACACCCGCGATCTTATTGTACGGACTCTTCAGTCTTAGGAGGAATGGTGCTCCTTGTTCGATGGCCTTGAAATTACCACCGCTTGGTTGCCAAAAATTTATGTCTTCCGGATTGATTTGGCGGAGAAAGTCATACCATTTATAGTCGGTATTACCTATATAAAATCTCATTCCGGAAGTGTTGATGCTGCTTTCTTCGAAGGTAATATATACTGTTCAGAAACCCTCTGCCTTCATGGGTGTTCGGCGCCACCTCCGTGAGCCAGATCAGGGTCTCCACTGCCTCGATTTGGCAAAAGAAAGGCTTGATGCCCATGTACTTATGATCCCGCCAATGTTTCAGCAGTCGCTCCGTCTCCGGAGTGACGCCCCATTGCGAAGGGTTTGGGAGCTCGCGCAAGCTTGTCTACAATGCCCCGCAGCTTGTTGATGGTGGGCTTCGGGTCGTAGCGTTAATCGCGGGTGGAAACACTGTCGTTTTCGTTGAATTCAAGCTCAAGTTCAGCCTGCTTTGCCTTGTTCCGCTGCTTGCGACCTTTCGGAATGGGGGTAATGTAGGCGGCTTTGCGCCGGAATTCCTGAATGCGCTGCGTGGGCTGACCGAGCTCATCCAGCTCCCAGTGCCTTACCGGCCTCTGCTAGGGGGAGTTTAGGATGGGTTGATCGTAATAGGGGTTGGACATGGAGAAGTAAAAATATTCAAACTGGAGTTAAGATAAGTAGGTTTTTCTTGCGCAGGATGACACTATAGGCTAAAGTATAATAATATATTAACCATTATATAATACATTAAAATTAAATCTGATTAATTTTACTGTTTTTTCATTGTTTCCAATAAATAGTCCTCTATTTTTATGTGGGAAACATAAATCATACCGCTATGCATGGTTTGGTGTCGATACTCAAACCTGTTTCGAGTTGTAACTTAGAATATGGTTTACGAATTGAAACAAGCGTTTTCTGTCGAAGGACACTTAGTAGAGAAGACTGTTTTGCAATAAGCTTCAATAACCTTTAATGTACTCTTTATGTCTATCCAAATTGAGAATAAAGTACAACAACTAACCAGTCGAGGATTTGACCTGGGTAATCAGCAGACTGAAATAATTAATTGTGGCTACGGGGGTAAAATGCAAACTTTTGCCAATGCGAGTATTTATTATCATACTGTAATGGGTTCTGAAGCCAAAGTTGTTTATGGTGGAATTCGAGGGAAATATCTAACACTTGGTGGACATGATGTAAATCAGGAGCGAGGTAAACGGCTTTTAGGTTTTCCACTTACTGATGAAGAGAATTCAAAAGATGGGCGCTGTCGTGTTACCCGATTTGAATGGGGGGCTATTTATTGGGTAAATGGAGGTGTTTACCTTGATGGAAAAATTTATGAAGAATATATGAGCGGCGGGGGAGAAGAAGGTTTATTGGGCTATCCTATCGCTGACCCAGTGCGCTTAACTGATGGATATGTTGTCTTTTTTGAATTGGGTTGTATGTATATGGGTGCCAGATCACGCGATCAGGTCATAGATATCAGGTATTCACTGCCGCAGTTAGGCCTACCATGGTTAATCCAGCCGGGACAATTCTCGGACCAAGTGGTAGTTAAGTTCAATTTTTTCCGTCAATTTATCAATGCCAACATAGCAGGAAATCTTTTTGCAGAAATTTTTAATGGACGTCTTGTTTTACGTGAAACGGCAGGCAATGATGAAATTCCTTTGGAATTTAATGTTTCGGACACCAAAGACCTCGCATTTTCAGAAAACATACGCATTTACCAATCTGTAGTAAGACTGGGAAATGCTTCTTCAGTAAAAAGCAGGAAACTATACGATTTTGTTTTACGCTTCCCGAACAGACTTCATGTGGTAGCCCCTCACTCAGTTTATTTCCGTGATGATTGGCATGACTTTCAGTTTATTCACATCACAGATTTGCATGTTAGCCGACGTCTGGATCGATTTCGGAAGTTTTTCAGTGATCGTTCTATGGATGATGCTGTTCGGAACTTTAACAATTTTAATGACACCTTACGGGAGTTTATCAAATATGCTAACAAGATGCACGTGAAAGGCAAGCTAGATTTCATAATGATGACTGGCGATCTTGTCGATTACATTTTTGAAGACGGTGGGAAGTCGTATCATAATAATAATTTTGTTTTTCTTGAGCAAATTCTTCGCGGGTTGACAGGTGAACCGGACCAGGTTAAGAATGTCGAACTCAAAGTTCCCATATTTACCAGTTTGGGCAATCATGATTATAGAGTAGAGGCATACTATCCACTGTTTACCGTGGATTTACAATGGCCAGTTGGCAATAAGACAATGGAACAGTTTGGTTCAGTGAATCTTACACGGGATGAAGCCAAGGTGATCACAGAGGATTTGCTCAACATTCGCGGAATGATTTCCACGGATCGCGCAATAGATATGATAAGGCCGGATCGGGAGAATCAACAAGGAACCCTCAACTACTACTTCCGATACATTTGCAGCAGCTCTTCCTATACGGTGCCTCTTGGCGATCACAGGATTGTTATGATAGATGGGAAGTGGGATGATGGTACTATTGAATCCACTTGGGATGGCATCAAGCATTATCTGGGGTTCAGCGGAGAAGCCACAGATAATTTCGCGGATGGATCCCCTGATTCAGTTGGCTTCAATTCGCAGGACTCGGACTTAATAAGTAAAGCGCTTCAGACCAGCGGTTTGGTAGTCATAGGAGTGCATGCGCCTTTGATTAATCCGAAGGGCGGTGAATTTGCTTGGTTTTAACGCGAATACCTGCGAATAGCTAGCCCTGGGGATTTCAAAAAGGAGATGCAGAAGTATTTGTTTCGGCTTAGTCCTTCTGATTTTGTAACTCATGTAGTTTCCAACAATGCTACCGTTGATCTCGAAAAAAATGTGCATCCCGCGTGGTCGAGAGATCGCAGTTTTTACTTCCACGAGGGCAACGGAGATGATCTGCTTGACTTTGCTGTAATGCGTGGATATCGCGATAATCTTTTAAAGATGATTGCTGGTCTGGAGCATGCTGCAAGGCCTGCGGACCTCATTTTATCTGGTCATGTCCATAAAAATTTTGAGTGCAGGCTGTTCTGGGAGCCCTCTGTGAGCAAGTTTAGAATTGCACATGAGTTTTATACCGAGAATCCTGCGGTTTACTACCACTCGTATGATTCCATCTTAGAGGGGGATGGAAAATTCAATGTCCCTTCCATTAACTCATCACATATTGGTTACTTGGAAAATCTTAGTAAAAGCAGCATTCGACGGCTGCACGTACAAGTGACCGAGGAGGCTGAGATCAATGAAGCACCACAAGAAGGAGGTTCTGGTGTATGGTCCATTCGGACTAAGCCATATCCTATGACACTTAACTCCCAGCAGAACAGGGCAAGATGTGAATGGTGGTGGCAACAAGTCAGGCCACTATTAATACAAACTGCTCCTCTAGGTCCCTCAGATTACCTGCGTTCATCTGAGCACCAACCGGATTTTCGAGGATGCCGTGTCGTCACCGCAGAGGATGATATTATTCAAAAGGTAAACTATGTTACACTTGTAGGTATTAATGAGTACTTATCGCAATCTCACGACGGAACAGTTTCACCTTTAGTTGCAGGTGGTGGAGGTATGTTAAGGAGAGATTAGTTTGATGCGGGATTCGGTGAGTGATAAGAAATGCATTTTCAGCTTGATCTATAAATTGTGGATGAGTCTTTAAATGAAAACTTCAGAATGACTACTCACAGCGGATTCCTTCTTATTACAAATAAAACCTCACCGCCCTCGCTACCCTTTCCCAATATTCGCCGCGGTTCCATTCGGGCCCATCCCAAGGTGGGTCATAGACATTGGTCAATCCGAAAGTGAGCAAACAGCATAAGACCAAATAGCCTAATGCCCCCCAGTACACATACTGATTCCTCCCGGATAGCCACTGCAAAAACACCGCAATCCCAATGGCCAGGAAAGGCAGCACATCAATGAACGCACGGTGGCCAAAGGCACCACCGAACCACCAGGCCCACCAGCTTGCAATGGAATAGTAAAAAACCAGCAACAGGATCAACAGCGCCCACTTCGTTCGAAAGTCGCTGCCTATTTCCCGCAAGAAGAAATAGGGGATAACCAGCAGAAAAGCGGGTGCATAGGCAAAGAATCCGTTTTGAATGCTGAAGAGTACCGGGATGAACTTGGGGTTGTTCCAGTACATGAACGTTTCCCCGGGATAGGCGGCCATGCCTACATGACCCGTAACATAGTACCAGTAGATGAACTGCAAAGAAACCAGTAGGCCAAAAACAAAGGCACCAGGAAAAACATAATAAATGTTGTGTAGCAACGACTGCACACGCTCCCGTATCGCTGCCACAGACCCAACTTGGTAAAGCAGCGGAAAGAGCACAAACAGTACTTTGGGAAATCTAACCAGCGTAATCAGCCCTAACACTATGCTCAAAGCCATCGTTTTCTTAATGCCTGTTTTTCCGGCGTAGCGCTCCGTGAGAAGCACCAATAAACTGACGAGGAAGAATGTGTAGGCATGAGACCATCCCGGGCGGTAGGTGCTGTACATGAATAGGCTGGAACCGAAGAGTACAGTCAAAACCACTACCATATATATAGTTATGCTGGTTCGTGCCCTCAAGATGGAATACAGCAGCATCAGCCCGCCAAAACTGTAAAACACGCTGCTCAACCAAATGGTCTTCAGGTAAGGTAGCGAGTAACCGCTAGTGTCCCTGTTAAGGGCGTACTGAAAAGCATGGCACACCAGAAAGAACGGTAACTGCATCAGCGCCGTTCCCAACGTGTATTTGGGGGTAGTTTTCCCTGTCACTTCATTGAAAACGAACAACTCCTGAGTTTTCGTTGGCACATCTTCGAACTGGTAAATGAAGAGTCCAGACAGGTAGTAGTAGTAGCCTTCAGGGTCCTAATTCAGTGGCTGGCGCCACGATGTTTTTTCCCCGTAGCGAAATTCGAGCAGTAACAGCATGCCGAGTAGGGCGCTGAAGAAGATTTTTTCCTGGAAGGTGTAGGAGGTCAGCAAGGCTAGAAAGATGTAAAGAATCCTCAACGAAGTAAATCCATATCGCGCGAATCCTTCTATAAATGTTGTCGCTAAGTAACACTAATTTTTCGAAGCAACCTGAATTCGCCACACCAACTTTCCCCCCTTCCCCCGTATATTTACGCTTGACTTTAGGGGTGTCTGTTTCGGCGGACTGAGAGTATACCCTTGGAACCTGATCCGGTTGAGACCGGCGTAGGGAAAAGTCGTATGCTCGCTTGTTTGTTGTGGCGTTCACCCGCTGAAGTGCAGTTCTGCCCGCGGTCCTCTGAAGTGGGGGCTTTTAATGCGGCAGGCGTCAGCTGATATGGAATTGATGGTGAACGGCCGGGAGCTTAGCTCGTCCAGCCAGAATGTAGCGGAATTGTTAAAGGAGATGCAGCTCAATGAGCGGCCTGGCATTGCTGTGGCGCTGAATGAGCAGGTTGTTCCCAGGGTGGAATGGCAGGCAACTCCGCTTCGGGCCCAGGATCGGATCACCATTATTGCTGCGGTGGCTGGCGGCTGATTTCGGCGACATGGACCCAAGACTGCTTAGTTTTTTTTAAATTACACAACGAACCTCAGCGAATATGTCTCGAAGAACAGAGAAACTTCCCAGCGAAACCAGCATCACCCGCGAGCCCTTTCCGGCGTCGCAAAAGATTTACGTGCAGGGTTCGCGGCAGGATGTGCAGGTGGCGATGCGCGAAATTTCGCTGAGCGACACGCACGTGCACGGCACGGAGAATTGGCTGCCTAATCAGCCGGTTACGGTGTACGACACCAGTGGTCCCTACACCGATCCGGATGCCAACATCGACGTGAGACAAGGCCTGGCGTCGCTTCGCGCACCCTGGATCGCAGAGCGCGGCGATACGGAGCAATTGCCGGAAATCAGTTCGGCCTATGGGCGCGAGCGCCTTTACGATCCGGAGTTGGCTGCGCTGCGGTTCCAGCATTTCCGCCAGCCACTCCGCGCTAAAAGCGGGGCCAACGTTACGCAGCTGCACTATGCGCGCAAGGGCGTCATCACGCCTGAAATGGAGTACATCGCCATTCGGGAGAACCAATGCCTGGACCGCGTGCAGGAGCCCGGCAAGCAGCATCCGGGGCAGAATTTTGGGGCCAATACGCCCAAGGGGCTGATTACGCCGGAGTTTGTGCGCAGCGAAGTGGCTGCGGGCCGCGCCATTATTCCCGCCAACATCAACCACCCGGAGGCGGAGCCTATGATTATTGGGCGTAACTTCTTGGTCAAGATCAACGCCAACATCGGCAATTCCGCGGTTAGTTCAAGCATTGAAGAGGAGGTCGAAAAGGCGGTGTGGGCTTGCCGCTGGGGCGCTGATACCATCATGGACCTTTCCACCGGAAAAAACATACACGAAACGCGGGAGTGGATCATCCGCAACAGCCCAGTGCCCATTGGCACCGTGCCCATTTACCAGGCACTGGAAAAGGTGAACGGCAAGGCCGAAGAGTTGACCTGGGCTATTTACCGCGACACGCTCATTGAGCAGGCCGAGCAAGGAGTGGACTATTTCACCATTCACGCAGGCGTGCTGCTGCGCTACATTCCGCTTACCGCCAGCCGCGTTACAGGCATCGTGAGCCGAGGCGGCTCTATCCTGGCCAAATGGTGCCTGGCGCACCATAAGGAAAATTTCCTCTACACACATTTTGAGGAAATCTGTGAAATCATGAAGGCCTATGACGTGTCGTTCAGCCTGGGCGATGGGTTGCGGCCGGGATCGCTGGCGGATGCTAACGACCGCGCGCAGTTCGCCGAGTTGGAAACGCTGGGGGAGCTCACCAAAATTGCCTGGAAGCACGATGTGCAGACCATGATCGAAGGGCCGGGCCATGTGCCTATGCAGCTCATCAAAGAGAACATGGACAAGCAGCTGGAAACTTGCGGCGAAGCGCCGTTTTACACGCTGGGTCCGCTGACGACTGACATTGCACCGGGCTATGACCACATCACCTCCGGCATAGGAGCGGCTATGATCGGTTGGTTCGGCACGGCCATGCTTTGTTACGTTACGCCCAAGGAGCACCTGGGGCTGCCCAACAAGAAAGACGTCAAAGATGGCGTGATTACGTATAAAATTGCTGCACATGCTGCCGACCTTGCCAAAGGGCATCCGGGGGCTTATGTCCGCGACAATGCGCTGAGCAAGGCGCGCTTTGAATTCCGTTGGCAGGATCAGTTTAACTTGTCGCTGGATCCGGACACCGCCCGCGAGTTTCACGACGAAACGCTGCCCGCCGACGGCGCCAAAGTGGCGCATTTCTGCTCCATGTGCGGGCCGCATTTCTGCTCCATGAAGATTACGCAGGACGTGCGCGACTACGCCGCAGCGCAAGGTTTGGAAGAAGAAGCGGCGCTGGCCGAGGGCATGGAAGAAAAAGCCCGCGAATTTGTTGAAAAGGGAACCGAAATTTACCTGTGATGAATATAGCCGTAATAGCCCCGTTGGGCCATGTGCCCGGAGAGCACGAAAACGTAGTCCGCCTGCTCGAAGCCGGGTTGCCGTACTACCACCTGCGCAAGCCCGGACTGAGCGTGGCTGACATGCAGGCCTGGATGCAGAAAATTCCGGCCGAGTACCGCCGTCGCATCACGCTGCACGCGCCCTTGACCACGGCGCTGGAGCTGGGGGTGGGGGGCGTCCACTTTCGCGAATCGGACCGCGCCGGATTTTCGCACGAAGACCTCGAAGCCATCATCGATCGGGCTGAAACCGAAGGACTTCGTGTTTCCGCATCCGTCCACTCACCCGAGGGGGCATTGAGCATCAGCGATAAGATGTTGTATGTTTTCCTGTCGCAGGCGTTCAACTCCCCGTCAAAACCGGATTTGTCTGGCAGCATCCAGGATTGGAATGTCCCACCGCAACGCCCTTGCAAAATCTATGCTTTAGGCGGGGTTACCGCTGAAAACATAGCCAAAGTTGCGGAATACGGCTTAGACGGGGTGGCTGTCCTGGGCGCAGTCTGGCACGGCAAACAAGACCCGCTCAGCAATTTCACGCGCATTCGCGAAGCATGCCAGCAGATCGCCCAACCCTCCTGATCCTCTCTGGATTTGATCCCAGCGGAGGTGCCGGCATGATGGCTGACATCCGAACGGCAGAAGTGCTGAGCGTGCATACCATAGGTTGTATTACGGCCCTGACGGCGCAGTCCTCCAGCAGTTTTCAGGATCATCAGTGGGTCGAATGGCCTTGGTTAGAAAAGCAATTGTTGAGCGTCCTTCCGGGGGCTGTGCCAGACGCCATCAAAGTGGGCATGGTGCGCGACACGGAAACGTTAGCGGGTTTGCTGACGCTCATCGAAAGCAATAGTCCGGCGGCGCCCGTAGTGTGGGATCCGGTGCTGGCCCCTTCTGCCGGTGGCGAGTTTCACGCAGATAACCTCCCCGGTTGGCGAGCGCTGCTCAAGCGCGTGGCGCTGTTCACGCCCAACTGGCCGGAAATGGAGCGCCTTTGCCCTGGCCAGGATCCGGTGGAGGCCGCCCGTGAAGCTGCCGCGGAGTCTGGCTCGGCTGTTCTGCTCAAAGGAGGGCACGATCCTGTGGCGCACGGCACCGATCGGCTCTTTTACCGGAACCAGATGCAGGAATTCAAGCCAAATCGGCGTGATCTGGCACCTAAACACGGCACGGGCTGTGTGTATTCAAGCGCTGCCGCAGCCAGCCTTGCAGCCGGCATGACCATGGCCGCCGCCTGCCGCACGGCTAAGGTGTTTACCGAAAACTTTATGGCCAGCAGCTCGTCGCTGGTCGGATTTCACCCGCTTTCTTAATCGATCTCGCTCTTGGAACCATCGCATTTCCCCCAGCAACCGCCGCTCATAGCCCGGCTGCACTACATTACCCAGGAACTGGAGCGCAAAAGCCACCTGGACCTGCTCAAAGAGGCCGTTGACGCAGGTTGCGACTGGGTGCAATTGCGCGTCAAGGACCGGCCGGAGAACGAGGTCATGGACATGGCGGTTAAAGCGCGTCAAATCTGCCACGAGAACGGCGCGCGGCTGATCATCAACGATTTTCCGCACGTGGCCCTAGCCGTAGATGCCGACGGTGTGCACCTCGGCCGCAAGGACATGAGCACGGCGCAAGCGCGCGATCTGCTGGGCGAAGGGTACCTGGTCGGGGGCAGCGCCAACACCATTCAGGACATCGAGCGTCTGTATGCCGAAGGGGTGGATTACATCGGGCTGGGGCCGTTCCGCTTCACGGAAACCAAAAAGGGCCTGGACCCGGTGCTGGGCCTGGAGGGCTACCGCCGCATCCTGATTCAGTGCAAGCTCAAAGGGCTGGAGCGCATTCCACTCCTGGCCATTGGCGGCATTCTCATGACGGACATCCGCGATTTGCTCCACACGGGTTTGCACGGCGTGGCCATTTCCAACCTGATCAGCCGCAGCCCGCGCAAAAATCAGCTGGTCATGGACATTCACCAATTGATGAACGACTTTCCCAAAACAACCCGCTATGGAACTGCTCAGGATCGCCGAAAAGACCTTTGAATCCAGGCTGTTTACCGGGACGGGCAAGTTCTCTTCCAACAGCGTTATGGAAGCCGCTCTCTTGGCCTCGGGCACGGAACTGGTCACGGTGGCCTTGCGCCGGGTGGATGTAGACGGCGCCTTGCTCCGGAAGCAGACAGGCGCAGCAAAAGCAGGCCACCAGGACGAAATGCTGCGCCACCTTCGCCACCCTTCGTTCAACCTGCTGCCCAATACGTCCGGGGTTCGAAATGCCCGGGAGGCTATCTACGCCGCTCAATTGGCCCGCGAGGCGCTGGGTACCCACTGGCTCAAGCTTGAAATCCATCCCGACCCGCGCTACCTGATGCCCGATGCCGTGGAAACCCTCAACGCCGCTCGCGAATTGGTGCGGGACGATTTCGTGGTGTTGCCCTACGTGCACGCCGACCCCGTGCTCTGCAAGCAGTTGGAGGAGGTGGGCTGTGCCGCCGTTATGCCGCTGGGTTCGCCCATTGGCAGCAACCGCGGGTTGCAGAGCCGCGCCTTTTTGGAGATCATTATTGAGCAGGCTGGCATCCCGGTCATTGTGGACGCCGGAATCGGGCGCCCGTCAGATGCGGCGCTGGCCCTGGAGATGGGCGCAGATGCTGTGTTGGTCAATACGGCCATCGCCGTGGCCCATGATCCGGTGCGCATGGCCGACGCGTTCCGGTTGGCCGTTATGGCGGGCAGGTTGGCCTACGAATCCGGTGTGCCTGCAGAGCGCCTGCACGCTGAAGCCTCCAGTCCGCTGACCGCATTTTTAGACGCGTAACCCCCGCAGCACCAGCACAACCCTCCTCGCAACCCAAACCCAAAGCACCCGCACAAGCTCCTGACCAAACCCGCCATGCCCACCACAGCCCTTCCCCGGACCCAGCCTGCGATCACCAGCTTTGAACAAACGTTCAACGACTGGGCCTGGGAGGACGCGACGGCCCTCATCCACTCCCGGACGGCAGCGGATGTTGAGCGGGCATTGCAGAACCCCACACGGGATCTGCGCGATTTTGCGGCGTTGATTTCACCCGCTGCGGCACCTTACCTGGAGCGCATGGCGGCGTTGGCCAATCAGGCCACGTTGCGCCGATTCGGACGGGTGATCCAGCTTTATGCCCCCCTTTACCTGAGCAACGAGTGCCAAAACATCTGCACCTATTGCGGGTTCAGCATGGACAACGCACTGGAGCGCAAGACCCTCAACCCCGCCGAGATCCTGCGCGAAACCGAAGTGCTCAAAGCCATGGGTTACGAGCATGTGTTGTTGGTTACCGGCGAAGCCAACCGCAGCGTAGGCATGCCGTATTTTGAACAAGCGTTCAATTTGCTGCGGCCGCATTTCAGCCAGCTCAGCCTGGAAGTGCAGCCGCTGGAAGAACAGGACTATCGCCGGCTCACCGAACTGGGCCTGCACAGCGTGCTTGTGTACCAGGAGACTTACCGCCAGGAAACGTATAAAGTACATCATCCCAAAGGGCGAAAATCCAGCTTTGCCTACCGGTTGGATACGCCAGACCGTTTGGGAAGGGCCGGTGTGCATAAAATTGGGTTGGGCGTGCTGATCGGGCTCGAAGACTGGCGCTCCGACAGCTTCTTTACGGCCATGCACCTGCGCTATTTGTCGCGCACCTACTGGCGCACCAAGTACAGCATCTCCTTCCCCCGTTTGCGCCCCCATGCCGGTGGCCTCCAGCCAACGTCCATCATGAGCGACCGCGAGCTGGTGCAACTCATCACCGCTTACCGCCTGCTGGATCCGGATGTGGAATTGAGCCTGTCCACGCGCGAGACCGAGCGTTTCCGGGACAACGTGATCCCGCTGGGGGTGACCACGTTCAGTGCCGGCTCCAAGACCAATCCGGGCGGTTATGCCTGTGCGGAGGAGTCGTTGGAGCAGTTCGAAATAAGCGACGAGCGCTCCCCGGCCGAAGTGGCTGCCGTGATCCGCAAGTCGGGTTACCAGCCGGTTTGGAAAGACTGGGACCGGGGCTATGTAGGGTAGGCTAAGGGGGCAGGGGAATATTTTTTGAGGGTAAGAAAACAAAGTGCCCACTTTCTTCATTAATAGTATTGCTATTACAAAGGGAAGTAGTAACTTTGATTATCCTCAAAACCCTCTTTAACCATGATTACCCTCCTCAAATTCCTTAAAAATCCCCAAACGTTCGTGAGGACTGTCCTGGCAGTTGCCGTTTTGTTCAGTGCCAGCTCCTGCAGCAAAGATTCGCTGTTGCCGGACGCCCGGCGTGCCGTGTTACCCACTGGCGACACCATTTCCATTGATTGCGCTGACGACGACGATGACATTCCGATCAGTTCGTTGCCCGCAGCTATTGTTGCGGCCATTGAAACCGAGTTTCCCGGCTGGGAGATCGACGACGTTGAGTTTTGCGACGGCGGCATGGGCCTGATGCTCTATTTCATCGAACTGGAGAACGGCGGCGACGATGATGACGACCGTTACGTTCTGTACACCGAAGACGGCACGCGCCTGGAAGTGTTCGGCGATGACGACGACGACTGGGATGACTGGGACGATGACTACGAATACGAGTACGACGATGACGACGAGTTTTTCATCTCCGCGTCTGGCGACACCATTGCCGTGGATTGCGACGATGACCTTCCCCTGTCTGCGCTGCCAGCAGCGGTGACCGATGCGGTGGCTGCGCTGTACCCGGACTATTCTATTGAAGAAGCGGAACGCTGCGATGCTTCTGGCCTGGAATTGTTCCTTCTGGAGCTGGAAAACGAAGCTGATGACGAAATGTATGTGGGCTTTGACGCAGCCGGCAACGTTTACACCTATGTGGATGAAGACTAAATCCCGGCATTAAAAACGCTTCGCGCGTTTAATCCAGCTATCTCAACCCCCCGATGTGCCCAGTTGTGCATCGGGGGGTTAATTTTACGGGCCGCGCTTTCCCGCCGCGGGCTCCCGGCATGCCAACGCTCACCGACAAACTCCATACTTCGCTCGTTTACCTCAAAGGGGTAGGGCCGGCCAAGGCTGAATTGTTGTCGGGCGAATTGGGCCTGTTCCGCTACAGCGATCTGCTCACCTTCATGCCTTTTCGCTACGTGGACCGCACGCAGATCCAGCAGGTACGCGACCTGCGCGAGGATATGCAAACCGTGCAGTTGCGGGGCAGAATCAAAGGTTTTTCTATGGTTGGTCCGCCGCGCAGCCGCCGCCTGGTGGCGCAACTGGAGGACGACACGGGCAGCGTCGAGCTGATCTGGTTTAAGGGGGCTTCCTACATGGAGCGCTACCTCAAGCGCGATGCCACCTATACGGTTTTCGGCAAACCCAACGTGTACCGCGGCAAGTTTACGTTGCCGCATCCCGACATGGAATTGGGCGAAGGGCCTGCACACGATGCGCGGCGCATGCAGCCTGTTTACCCGTCAACGGAAAAACTGAAAGCGCGCGGCCTGGACAGCAAAGGCCTGGAACGCCTGGTGCAGCAGTTGCTTGCGGAGCTGAGCCCGGCAGACCTTCCTGAAATTCTTCCCGGCGAAATGCGCGTTCAATTCAAACTTATTGGGCGCGAGCGCGCGCTTCGCGACATCCACTTTCCGCCAGACGAACACGCGTTGCAAGGGGCCCGCCGCCGCTTAAAGTTTGAAGAGTTTTTGTTGATTCAACTGGGTTTGCTGCTGAACAAATCGGCGTTGGATCGGCAGGTTAGGGGCTACATTTTTGAACGCATTGACGGTGTTTTTGAGAAATTCTACCGCGATCACCTCGGCTTTGAGTTAACCGAGGCTCAGAAACGGGTGCTTCGCGAGATAAGAAAAGATACGCGCACCGGGATGCAAATGAACCGGCTGCTGCAAGGCGATGTGGGCAGTGGCAAAACCATTGTAGCCCTTATGGCGATGCTCATGGCCGTGGACAACGGCTTTCAGGCGGCCATCATGGCGCCGACAGAGATTCTTGCACAGCAACATATGTTATCCATAACAGAACTTGTGGATGGTTTGCCTGTGCTTCCCGGTTTGCTCACTGGTTCGGTGAAGGGCAAATCTCGTAAAGATCTGCTCAGCGCGTTGGAAGCGGGTTACGTGAATTTGCTCATCGGCACGCATGCGCTGATTGAAGACAAGGTGGTGTTCAACAACCTGGGCCTTGTGGTGATTGACGAGCAACACCGCTTTGGAGTAGCCCAGCGCGCGCGGCTCTGGGCCAAAAACACGCAGCCTCCCCACGTCCTTGTGATGACCGCGACACCCATTCCCCGGACCTTGGCCATGACGCTCTACGGCGATTTAGACACCTCCGTCATTGATGAGCTGCCGCCCGGGCGCAAACCCATTCAGACCGTGCATCGCAAGGATCCCGAGCGGCTGGCGGTTTTTGGTTTTTTGCGCAAGCAGCTGCAGGAAGGCCGACAGGTGTATGTCGTTTACCCGCTGATTGAGGAGAGCGAAACCATGGACTACAAAGACCTGATGGATGGGTACGAAAGTGTGGTTCGCGCGTTTCCCGAGTACCGCATCAGCATCGTGCACGGCCGGCAAAAGCCGGCGGATAAGGACCACGAGATGCGCGAGTTTGTGCGCGGAAATACCCGCATTATGGTGGCTACCACCGTCATTGAAGTGGGCGTCAATGTGCCCAATGCATCGGTGATGGTTGTTGAAAGTGCAGAGCGCTTTGGGTTGGCGCAATTGCACCAGTTGCGCGGGCGTGTGGGTCGCGGTGCCGACCAGAGTTTCTGTATTCTCATGACAGCTGACAAGCTCAGCAACGATGCGCGCGTGCGCATCCGGACCATGTGCGAGACAACGGACGGCTTTAAAATCTCAGAAGTGGACATGCGCCTGCGCGGTCCGGGCGATTTAGCCGGTACGCGCCAGAGTGGCCTGGAGGACCTGAAAATTGCTGATTTAGTCCACGACCGGGAAATTCTGGAAGAGGCGCGCAGTGCGGCGCTGGCGTTGGTAGAAAAAGACCCGCAGTTGCGCCTGAGTGTGCATGCGGCCCTGGCAAACCATTTGGTGCGCGAAGAACGCCTCAAAGGCGATTGGAGCCGGATCAGCTAAACCAAGGGCTTAAGCCCGTCTTATCGCGGTCCTTTTTTGCCGTAAAGTGCGCTTTGCGTCTTGGGGGGCTTGGTTTTGGCCTGTTTCGTACCGTTCATTTCGGACGAAAGGCCATCGTACGCCGGGCAAGTGGAGCGTTGGCAACTGGGGTGGAGCATTAAACTGGCCACCAGAAAACAGAAAAGCACGCGTTTCATCGTAGCTGAAAGATACGGTTTAACGCAGCCTTAGTTACCCAGGACCATGGATCCAAGCCCTTTAAACCAACCGTTGATGCCTCGCGCATGCCAATTGAACCCCTCCTGATTGCCTGAAACAAAGCACCTGGCTGTCTTTTGCAGCGCGCCAATCGGCTGAAATGCCCGTCCCGCAAGGGTTTGCGCGGAATTCCTGCATTTCTTTTTTCAACTGAATAAATAAAGACAAGCCAACTTAGTAGTTACAAAAACAGGTAGTTATAGATAGTTAATTTTCGCTATGTGCATAAGTCCTAGTGTTTACGCGGGTTTCAGCCGGTCTCCATGATTGGAGAACGCGGAATCCCTGTAGTTTAGGGGTTCGAGCGTTCATGCACTCGATTCACAAACGAAAAAAAACAACCATGAACAAAGGTGATTTGATTGATCAGATGGCAGCCGATTCCGGTGTGAGCAAGACCCAGGCAACCGAAGCGCTCAACAGCTTGTTGACCTCCATTCGCAAGACCTTGAAGAAGGGCGATAAAGTGACCTTGGTTGGTTTTGGTACGTTCTCCATTACCAAGCGCGCAGCCCGCGTTGGTCGCAACCCACAAACCGGTGAGGCCATTAAGATTAAAGCCAAGAAAATTGTCAAGTTCAAGGCTGGCAAGGAATTGGCCGAATTCGTCTGATTTCCCGATCTTTCTCGATGGAACAAAGGGCAGCCAATTCGGCCGCCCTTTTTTTTTCAATGCCACGCATCGGGACTTTTTAGAGGCGCTCCAGGTGCACTGCACTGTTTTTTGCTTATTTTAACATGAGGTTATCCCACTTATCTATTAAATCCAGGCCATATGAAGACCCAAGACAATGAAATTCGGGTGTATTACGACCGGAATTCGGACCAGGCAAAGAAGGTTTTAGCGTATGCCCGCACCATTACCCGGCACGTCCACGAAGTTGAGGTGACCAAAACACCGTTCACCCCGACCATGTGGAAGCAATTGCTGGAAATGCTGGACATGAAGCCCAAAAACCTGATGAACAAAGCGCACCCTTATTACCAGATGAACGTGAAGGGAAGGGATTTTGACGATGAAGGCTGGCTGAATGTGCTCATTCGAAATCCGGAATTGCTGATTGCGCCCATTGTCGTCAAAGGCAGGCGGGCGATGCTGTGCAGCAATCCAACGGATATGCTGGGCATGTAAGCCAATCAGCCTCCGCTGTTTTTATTGCCCTCGTTTAAATGGCCGCGCTGGCGATTGCGCGATAAGGATTCCTATGCTTAGGATTCCTGCTCAAAGTACAGATCGAAAATGCCGTTTTTCTCCGCGTATGCGCGCGCCGCTGCCTCTGTGCCGAACGAGCGAATGGTGTCAAAGTACGTGGTTACTGAAGGCTCGCCAGGCGGGGAAATATTGATGGCCTGGTGGTTTGCCGAAACATCATCCGGACAGATATCCAATACATAAAAGCGCCGTTTGCCTCCGTCAAGACGCAGGGAGCGCAAAATGGTGCACTGGGCGTCCGCTGCGCCGGATGCTGCATCATCGTAGCGGTTGAGCGGAGTTTTTGCTAACGTATCTTCTTCTATGGTTGCGTCATCCTTGGTTTCGGCTCCCGACGAATCATACTTTCCCCCGTCGCAGGAAGCAAACGAAAGCATCGCTATCAAGCCTACCATTTGCCATGCCCAGGGGAGTTTTTCCCCCATCATGCGTTGCGCAGTTCCGATCATGCACCGCGTTGTTTAAACGACCAGGTAAACTTGAAACGGCTCACTTCGGTGCCGTCCTTTAGGCGACCAACGGTTTCCACCACGGCGCGCTGCCCCTCGCCGGTCCGGATGGCGCGATCCACCGCGTCGAACAGTTTCTGGCCTTCCGCGCAGGTGTAATACACTTTAGAATCTGCTTTTTTACCATAAGTAGCCTCCATGTGCACGATCAGCATGGCCACACCAGGTTTGCAGCCTGCAATCGCCAGGATGGCCAGTGCACCCGTACTCAGCTCGGCCGACATGGCCTGGGTGGCAAAGTAGATGGACTGGAAGGGGTTTTGCGAAAGCCATCGGTAGGGCATGGTTGCCGTGCATTGTTGGCGGTCCAGTTTGGCCAGTCGCATTCCGGCCAGCCACGCAATGGGCAATCTGCTGATCAGGTAGCCTTGAAATTTCCAGGAACTGTTCATGGTCCTGATGGCCTGTTGAACGGCCTTTTCTCGTTCGGGCGAAAGGGTTTTCGCGCTTTCCTCAACCGGGTTTACTGCAACAGAACTTGCCATCCGCTAAAGTTAATGCTTAACAATGTGCAGCGGGAAACAGGATAGCGCTTGCGAATTCCCTTGCTTTGGGTAACTTTAGCTGTCTTATTGCCCTTTTTTTCCATCCATTAACTTTTTGACCGATGCAGGAAGCACCTGGCATCCTAGAAGACCTTCAATCCGACGTAGACGTCCTCGACGATACAGGGGTTCGTCTGGTGGTCCATAACGACGATTTCAACACATTTGACTGGGTGATTGAGTCGTTGATCAAGATTTGCAGCCATACCATGGAGCAGGCGGAGCAATGCGCCTACATCATCCATTATCACGGCAAATACGCGGTCAGACAAGGCATTGCACGCGATTTGAACCCCATGCGCCGAGGTTTGGTTGACCGGGGCATCAACGCCACCTTGGAGTGAGGCAGGGTTAAATCCTCCACTTTTGGAGGTGGTTTAGCAAGGTCCGAAAATCGTTTCCTCCAGCATGCCTGTTTTCCGGCTTCCCGCTCAGCCGGTTTTTCCCGATGTTGCCCTGGCCGAGCCCGATGGCTTGCTCGCTTTAGGCGGCGATCTTTCGCAGGAGCGTTTATTAGCTGCTTATCGCGCCGGAATTTTCCCCTGGTACAGCAAGGGAGAGCCCATTCTGTGGTGGTCGCCCGACCCGCGTTGTGTGCTCTTTACCGACAAAATTCATCGATCGCGCAGCATGCTCAAGCTGTTGCGACAAGGGCGTTTCCGCATTACGTTAAATGCTGATTTCAAGCAAGTTATGCAACAATGCGGTCGTGCTCCCCGCCCTGGGCAGGACGGCACCTGGATCACCCCCGGCATGATCAAGGCCTATCATGCTTTGCACCAAGCCGGCTTCGCGCACAGCGCAGAGGTCTGGCAGGACCGTGTTCTGGTCGGGGGAATGTACGGCGTCTCACTGGGCAGCGTTTTTTTCGGGGAATCCATGTTCAGTGCGGTGCCAAACGCCAGCAAGGCAGCCTTGATCCGCTTAGCGGAGCATTTGCAGGCGGCTGGATTTGCCGTTCTGGACGGCCAGGTGGGCAATCCGCACCTCTATCGCCTCGGAGCCGTGGACATTCCCCGGAACAAATTCCTGGAAATCCTGGCTGCCGGGCTTGCAAAACCCGCTCCGGAGGGCTGCTGGCCGCCGCCAGGACAGCCCCTTATCCTGGACGCGGGCAAGGCAGGTGGCGCGGCTGGTTGAAAAGGCGTACCTTTGCAGCGCCGGAGCGTTCCTTATCAGGTTTTTTTAAAGAGCCTGAATGATTAAGCGAGCAGATTTCCGGAAAACTTTATTCATTCCGGCCCGCTTATCCGTTTGATTCGCCTGACGCCCTGCCTTTGCCTTTAAGTAGAGAAGACAGGCTTCCGCCCCGGCTGGTTCCAAATTTCCTTTGTGCTTTTTACTGATTTCAACCTGGATGCACGCCTTGCGGCGGGCATTCGAAAAGCGGGTTATACCACCCCAACACCCATTCAGGTTTCCGGTATTCCCGCAGTCATTGGCGGCCGCGACCTGATTGCTACCGCCCAAACCGGCACGGGCAAGACGGCGGCTTTCGTGCTGCCGATGTTGCACCAAATGCTGTCCAAACCCGGAAACGGCCGCAGCACCCGCGCGCTGATTCTGACCCCAACCCGCGAATTGGCGCTCCAGATTCTGGAGACTATCGAAATCCTGGCCACCGGAACGGGGTTGCGCGCAGCCACCGTCTTTGGCGGCGTAGGAGCCAATCCCCAGATCCAGGCGCTGCGCAGCGGCACCGACATTATAGTGGCCTGCCCGGGTCGTTTGCTCGACTTGCAGCAGCAGGGCGAAGTGGACTTCTCCTCGCTCGGCTTTTTTGTGCTCGACGAGGCGGATCGCATGTTTGACATGGGCTTCTTGCCGGAAGTCAAGCGCATCATCCGCTTTTTGCCGGCCAAACGCCAGAATTTGCTGTTTTCCGCAACCTTCCCCAAAGAAGTGGAAGACCTGGCCGCCGGACTGCTGCACAACCCCGAGCGGGTCAAAGTGGGCATCAGCAAACCGGCACATACGGTTGCGCATGCGCTGTACCCGGTGGAGCCGCACCTGAAGGCTGGCTTGCTGTTAGAATTGCTTCGCAAAACCGATGCGAATTCCGTGCTGATTTTTACCCGCACCAAGCACCGCGCTAAGAAACTGGCGCAAAAGCTGGAGCGCGAAGGGTACAAAGTCACGTCGCTGCACGGCAACCGCTCGCAGAACCAGCGGCAGGAAGCGCTCGGCGGCTTTAAGGACGGCAAGTACGACATTATGGTGGCCACCGACATCGCCGCACGGGGGATAGACGTTTCCACCATCAGCCACGTCATCAATTTTGACATGCCCGATACGGCAGACGCCTACATTCACCGCATTGGCCGAACCGGCCGCGCAGAGCGCACCGGGGATGCCTACACGCTGGTGAGCGCGGAGGACAACGAGATGATTCGCATCCTGGAGAAGATCATGGGCAGCAAGTTGGACCGCGCCTACCTGGACGGTTTCGATTACAAGGCTCCGGCTCCGCCCAAAGAGGAAGAGCCCGCCCGTCCGATGCATCGCGGACGCCGTCCGGCTTCCGGTGGTGGCGGTCGGGATTCCCGGCAGTTGGCCCGTCGGCGGTAAGGATCGCGTTAAGGCTGTTCAAGGCTGCGGTCCCCTTTCCCCCGAGATACGGAAGCTGAATACCCATGGCTTGCGTACCTTTCCGGCATGAGCAACGGCGATGCCGACACCGGCGAATACACGCCCTATGCCCGCTTGTTGAGTGTGGCCATTCGCGTGTACCGAATGGAAGCTATGGTGGATTTCTACCAGGAGGCTTTTGGCGTAATTTTTGAGCCCAAGCGCGTTGCTGACCTTGAAGTTCAGTTCGGTTTTCTCGGCGATTTGCTGATCAAACTGGTGCCGTTGGCGGCAGAGCAGGATGCGGATGAGTTTCCGGTGCATCAGCTTGGGTTTGAAGTGGAAGACCTGGATGCCGTGCTGGAACTGGCGTTGAAGTACGGGGGCAGCATTTTGCAGGAGCCGGTTTCGCGCATGAATCAATGGCATGCGGCCATTCGGGATCCGGACGGCAACAGTCTGGAATTGTACAGCCAGGCGGATGCCCAATAGTAGTTTGCGCGCATTGCGCAAGCCGCGGGACACTGGTTCCCGATCATTGTGGGTAAATTCGGTACACAGCTCGAAACGGAGCCTTTAGTTTCACAGCATTGTTTTTTGTTAACCGCCGGATTATTCGGCGCTAAATTTTTGACTTGTGGAAAAGACGCTTCAACCTATTGCAGAAGCTGAGCGGGAGCTCGGCGCTACTTTCCCTGCCTCTTTTAAGGCCGCTATGAAAACGCACAATGGCGGCGAAATTCCCACAGAGATGGATTTGTGGGAACTTTATCCGTTGCCGGGTCCTGGTGCAGTTAAAAAAGCGCACCAGCCCAGCGGTGATTTAGTGCACGAAACCCTGGAGCGCCGCACCTGGCCGGATTTCCCGGAAGGTGCCGTCGCGCTGGGCGACAACGGTCTGGGCGATCAATTGGTCATGCTGCGCAACGGCGATCAATTTGGTCCTGAATTGCATTTCTGGCACCATGAAACCGGCCAATTGGAATGGTTGGCGGCTGATTTTGCGGATTTAGAGCAGGTGCCCTGAGCACAATGATGCGGGGTTCGTGATTTTTTTTTCGCAGCGCAGGTATTGACTTTCGATTTGTTTGAGCGTATGTTTACGACGTTGTGAACATGCATTCAACTTTTCGTGCGTATTGGTGGCGGTCCACTAAACTCCAAACCCAGGGGAAAGGATCAGCCATGCCAAGCGTTCGATAGATACACGACAGATCATCAACAACCTTGTGCAAAGCGGCTCGCCGGACCTCCGGCGAGCCGCTTTGTTTTGGGCCCTGGTCAAATGAATGCACGCCTTGAACGAATGCCTTGATCATCCGTATTTATCCTTCCAACTGCTCCAACATGCTGTCTTCTTCTTCCGGTTCTCCTCTTGCTTCAGCATCTGCATCTGCTGCTCCGGTACCTGCAAGTGCCGGTAACGCTGCAAATCGCCCCGCCAGCTCCCGGCTCCGGGAGTTGAACGTGCCGCTGCAGACGCGCTTTATGACGCTGGCAGCCGATACCGTTACCCCCGTGAGCTTGTACCTGTTGCTCCGCGATCGCTACCCCGGTTCCGTCCTGTTGGAATGCACGGATTTTCATGCACACGACAACAGTTTTTCGCTGCTGGCTTTGGATCCCATCGCATCGTTTCGGGTAGAACAAGGCTTGCTCCAGGTGCGGACGCCCTTCGCCGAATGCTCCGAAGCCGCTGGCTGGACCCGCCCGCTGGTAGAGCAACTTGGCGATTTCTGTCGCGCCTTTCAAGTGGACGCGCCCGAGGAGATTCGCCGTTTCTCCGGATTTTTTGGCCATACAGCCTTTGAGGCCGTCCAGCACTTTGAAAACCTGGCTCTGGATCCAAACAAGCAGCGCGGTGAAGTGCCCGACATGAACTACCGCTTTTACCGGTTTGTGCTGGCCTTTGATCACTTCCGGGATACGCTTACCGTGGTCGAGCACGCACCGGAAGGGCAGTCTTCACAACTGGAAGAACTCAGCGATGCGCTGCGCCGCCCTGTGTATGCGGAGTTTCCTTTCAAGACGCTCGGCCAGGAACATTGCAGCACCAGCGATGCCGAATTTCTGGACCTGGTGGAAAAGGCCAAAGCCCATTGCCGCCGCGGTGATGTGTTTCAACTGGTGTTGTCGCGCCGTTTCCGGCAGGCGTACCAGGGGGATGAGTTTGCGGTGTACCGGCAACTGCGGTCCGTAAACCCTTCACCTTATTTGTTCTTTTTTGATTTTGGCGATTACCGGCTCTTTGGTTCCAGTCCGGAAGCGCAATTGTTGGTCCGCGACCGCACTGCGCAAATTCACCCTATTGCCGGCACGTACCGGCGCTCCGGAAACGACCGCGCCGATGCTGAAGCCGCCCGCAAACTGGCAGAGGATCCCAAGGAAAACGCAGAACATGTTATGCTCGTTGACCTGGCCCGCAACGATCTGAGCCGCCATGGGCATTCAGTGCGGGTGGCCGCTTACCGCGAACTTCAGTATTTCAGCCACGTCATTCATTTAGTCTCCAAGGTCGAAGGGCAGTTGGAGGAAGGAACAAATCCGCTGCAGGTCTTCGGCGATACCTTTCCAGCAGGCACGTTGAGCGGTGCGCCCAAGTACCGGGCATTGGAACTGATTGACCAATACGAACCGCATGCCCGCGGATTTTACGGCGGTGCCATCGGCGTTTTTGGCCTGGATGGCTCGGTGAACCACGCCATTGCCATCCGCTCCTTTCTGGCGCGCGACGGGGAGCTGCATTTTCAGGCAGGTGCCGGGATCGTCGTGCATTCCCAGCCCGAATCGGAGCTTGAAGAGGTGCAGCATAAACTGGCTGCGCTGCGCAAAGCAATTGTACTGGCCGAAGAGCGGGCCGGAGCATAGCATAAATTATCTTATACTCAAGGCTGCATCAACCATGATCAATATTCTTGTCATCGACAACTACGACTCCTTCACCTACAACCTGGTGGCGCTGTTGCGACAAATTCCAGGTGCTGCAGTAACCGTGCGCCGAAACGATGCGGCCTACAGCCTGGATCTGGAACGCGCCGATGCGCTGGTGCTTTCGCCGGGCCCGGGTTTACCCGCTGAAGCGGGCGACCTCATGGCTATTTTGGGCCAGGCAGCAGGACACATCCCCGTGCTGGGCGTCTGCCTGGGGCTGCAGGCCATCGGTGAATTTTACGGCGGCAGTTTACATAACTTATCCAATGTTTACCACGGTGTGGCAACGGCCATGCAGGTAGTGGATCGCGAGGATCCGCTCTTTTTCGGGTTGCCGGAGATTTTCCAGGCGGGCCGCTACCACAGTTGGGTCGTGGATCCGAACACCCTTCCCCCGGAACTTCGGGTCAGCGCCATTGATGAAACCGGGCACATTATGGCCCTGCGCCACCACCGCGATCCGGTATTCGGCGTGCAGTTTCATCCCGAGTCGGTGTTGACACCGCAGGGCGCCTTGCTCATCCAAAATTTTGTGGGCCAGGCACAGCGCCTGATCGCTGCCTGACCTTGCAAATCCTACGCACATTCACTCCATAGATTATCCTATGAAAGTCCTGCTCCACGATTTGTTTGCTCATCACCGCCTGGATCGCACCCGTGCTGAAGAAGTCTTGCGGTCGCTGGCCGATGGCGCGTACAACGATGCCGAAATTGCGGCGTTTTTGACCGTTTACCTGATGCGACCCATTGCCTTGGCAGAATTGCAGGGTTTCCGCGACGCGTTATTGGCCTGCTGCATCCCGATTGATCTTGGCGATGTTGACGCTATCGACTTGTGTGGCACGGGCGGCGATGGCAAACACACGTTCAATGTGTCCACGCTGGCTGCTTTTGTGGTGGCCGGCGCTGGGTATCCCGTGGTCAAGCACGGCAACTACGGGGTGTCTTCGCTGTGCGGCTCGTCCAACGTGCTGGAAGCACTGGGATACACCTTTACCCGCGACGAAGCTGCGCTTCGCCGGCATCTGCGCCAGGCTGGCATCTGCTTTTTGCACGCGCCGCTTTTTCACCCTGCCTTGGGCCGCGTTGCTCCAGTGCGCCGCCAGCTCGGGGTTAAGACTTTTTTCAACATGCTCGGTCCGCTGGTCAATCCCGCGCGGCCCCGCCGGCAACTGGTTGGGGTGTTCAGCCTGGAACTCGCGCGCCTGTACCAATACCTGCTGGAAGAAGCCGGCAGTTCGTTCTGCATCGTGCACAGCCTTGACGGTTACGACGAATTGTCGCTCACGGGGCCGGCGCGCATCATTCGACCTGAAGGACCCCAAATGGTGGAGCCCGCAGATTTGGGCCTGCCGCGACTGCGTCCTGAAGACTTGAGTGCGGAAGGGGGCATCGCAGAAGCTGCGGCCATTTTCCGCGAAGTGTTGGCCGGGCAGGGACCCGAAAAGCGGCATCAGGTAGTCCTGGCCAATGCCGCGCTGGCCATTGGGTGTTACCACCCCGGCCGCCCGTTTGCGCGCAATCTGGAGGAGGCCCGCGCTTCGCTTTACGGGGGAAGGGGCGCCGCCGCCCTGGAGCGACTGCTGGCGTTGTCCGCGGAGGATTCCGTTTCGAAAAGCCCCGCAACGGCTCCTTTGACCGCTCCCGCAACCACATCAGCGATTTCTGCAGCAACCTCCCCCTCTTCAACCCCTTCCGCATGAATCGCCTGGAACGCATCCTGGACCACAAACGCGCCGAGGTGGCCATGCGGCGCTGCGAGCGCCCAACCGCACTTTTGCGGGAAGCCATAGCGCAGCAGGCGGCCGCGCAAACACATGGACCAACCGCTGGACCGGCACCCTCCCATGCTAATTCAGGTAAAGCAACCCGCTCGCTGCGGGCTTCGCTGCTGGAGACCGCTCGCGCGGCCAGGCATCCGGCCGTCATCGCGGAGTTCAAGCGCCGCTCGCCCTCAGCAGGTGCGTTGAGAGACGCTGGGGCGCAGGACCCTGCTTCCGATGTCGGGCAGATCGCCCTTGGTTACGCCAATGCCGGGGCTGCGGGGTTATCCATCCTGACGGATGAAGCGTTCTTTGGCGGCTCGGCAGCTGACCTGATGGTTGCGCGGGAAACGGTGGCCCTTCCCCTGTTGCGGAAGGATTTCATATTGGAACCTTACCAACTTTTGGAGGCGAAACTTTGGGGCGCCGACGTTGTTCTGTTGATCGCTGAGTGCCTCAGCGCCAGCGAGTTGGGCGATTTGCACCAACAGGCATTGGCCCTGGGTCTGGAGGTCTTGGTCGAAGTACACGATGCAGCTTCGTTGGCCAAATTGCCCGGAGATCTTGCTATGGTAGGCATCAATCACCGCGATTTGCGCGATTTTTCAGTGGATATCCGGCGCGGACCGGAGCGTTTGCCGGCCTTGCGGAAGGCTTGTCCAGACGCGCTTTTCGTGGCGGAAAGTGGCATCAAAAGCGCCGCTGATGCACAGTTGTTATTGTACGCGGGATTTGACGCGTTGCTCATCGGATCGCTGTTCATGCGCGAGCCTGATCCGGCTGCGGCCTTGTCCGAATTTTTGAGGGCCTGCGGGGGGAGGGTTGATCGGATGGCTTTGCCCAACGCCTCTGCCGATACCTCTGCTTCAAATGAACAAATGTTCAATTTATGATCGTCAAAGTGTGCGGCATGCGGGACCCGGAGAACATAGCGGGTTTGCAGCGCCTTTCGGGCGTTCAATGGATGGGCATGATTTTCCATGCGGCGTCGCCACGCGCGTTTAACCGAGCGCAGTTGCCCGCAGTACTTTTAGATACGGCGATCCAGCGCGTTGGCGTTTTTGTGGATCAGCCGCTGGAAGCCGTGCGCGCCACAGCGCGAAACTTCAAGTTGCACCGCGTGCAATTGCACGGTTCAGAATCTCCGGAGTATTGCCGGGAGCTGTGCCGCGAATGGCCGTTGATCAAGGCCTTTCGCGTTGACGCCAAGGTGGACTGGGACCGCATTGCCGCCTATGGTGACTCCTGTTCGCACTTCCTTTTTGACACCGCCGGACCGCAGCCGGGAGGCAATGGCCAGCGCTTTGACTGGAGCCTTCTTTCCGGATATTCCGGTCCCACCCCCTTTTTGTTGGCCGGCGGAATTGGCCCTGGCGACGCTTCCCGGCTACAGGCCTTTCAGCATCCGAACTGGGCGGGCATTGATCTGAATTCCGGCTTTGAAATTCGGGCCGGGCTCAAGGACCTGATGCAGCTCGAACACTTTCTTCACACCTGGAGTACCCTGCGCGGCGTACTTCCATCCACCTTACAAACGCCATGAACATCGAGGATATCAATCGAGGGGCAACCACCCAGGCATCTTCTTACCAAGTTTCCGAACATGGATACTACGGGGCATTTGGCGGTGCCTACGTGCCCGAAATGCTGATGGCTAATGTGGAAACGCTGCGCGACAACTACCGCCGCATCAGCGATCACCCCAATTTTCAGCGCGAATTCCGCACGCTGCTCCGCGACTTCGCCGGGCGTCCAACACCGCTGTACGAAGCCAGGCGACTGAGCCAGCAATGCGGTTTTCGCGTCTTCCTCAAGCGCGAAGACCTCTGCCATACCGGAGCGCACAAAATCAACAACACCATTGGCCAAATTCTGCTGGCCCGCGAAATGGGCAAGCACCGCATCATTGCCGAGACGGGCGCCGGCCAACACGGGGTAGCAACGGCAACCGTTTGTGCCCTGATGGGCTTGCAGTGTCAGGTGTACATGGGCCAGACGGATATTGCGCGACAAGCCCCGAACGTGGCCCGCATGCGCCTGTTGGGGGCTACCGTGGTGCCGGCTACCAGCGGCAATGGCACCTTGAAAGACGCCACCAACGAAGCCCTGCGCGATTGGATTGAGCACCCAGAGGATACGTATTACCTCATCGGTTCGGTGGTCGGTCCGCATCCCTATCCGGATCTGGTGGCGCGTTTCCAGTCCGTTATTTCGGAGGAAATCCTTTCGCAGCTGGAGCAACATACCGGCCGCGCTACCCCGGATGCCATTGTAGCCTGCGTAGGCGGCGGCAGCAATGCCGCAGGAGCGTTTTACCATTTCATGGACTTGCCTTCCGTACAATTGATTGCTGTGGAGGCCGCAGGAAAAGGGTTGGAATCCGGGCACACCGCGGCAACCAGTTTTGTGGGCCGAAGCGGGGTGTTGCACGGAAGCCTTACGCTGCTGATGCAGGATGCCGATGGTCAAATTACCGAGCCCTGGTCCATTTCTGCGGGCCTGGACTACCCGGGCATCGGTCCCTTGCACGCCCACCTCATAAGAAGCGGGCGAGCCAAGGCACTGGCTGTTACCGACGACGAAGCGCTTACAGCGGCGCAATCGCTCGCGCAAACCGAAGGCATCATTCCCGCGCTGGAGACTGCGCATGCATTGGCGGCACTGGACAGACTGGATCTGCCCAAGGGCGCCACGGTGGTG
>WGOA01000037.1 GCA_016124275.1 Bacteroidota bacterium | reverse complement strand
GTCCGACACAAAATACATTTCGTTCAAGGTGAAAGCAAATCGGAACATGTGCAGGTGTTTGATGGTTTAGAAATGAGGTCCGACACAAAATACATTTCGTTCAAGGTGAAAGCAAATCGGAACGCCATGATTCAGCTTCACTTCTTCGGTTACGGTCCGACACAAAATACATTTCGTTCAAGGTGAAAGCAAATCGGAACTCTTGAAATGACCGACACTTGTGGTGGCAGGTCCGACACAAAATACATTTCGTTCAAGGTGAAAGCAAATCGGAACAACGGCCACATTGCTTGAATTGGTTAGGGTGGTCCGACACAAAATACATTTCGTTCAAGGTGAAAGCAAATCGGAACTCAACCTTGCTTAAAGCGTTCAAAATCCAGGTCCGACACAAAATACATTTCGTTCAAGGTGAAAGCAAATCGGAACAATTTGGCCTTTGTGTTCGGGTCATTGATTGGTCCGACACAACATACATTTCGTTCAAGGTGAAAGCAAATCGGAACTGAATATAAGAAAACGATTGTTGATTCAGAGGTCCGACACAAAATACATTTCGTTCAAGGTGAAAGCAAATCGGAACAGATAGCTATACTCTATTCATATATGACTGGTCCGACACAAAATACATTTCGTTCAAGGTGAAAGCAAATCGGAACTAATCAAAGTTTCAATAACATTGCAGTTATGGTCCGACACAAAATACATTTCGTTCAAGGTGAAAGCAAATCGGAACTGTAAGTAATTTATCCTCTTTGAGAGAAAGGTCCGACACAAAATACATTTCGTTCAAGGTGAAAGCAAATCGGAACTGTTGTACTCTGATAAATCCATGAAGCGCAGGTCCGACACAAAATACATTTCGTTCAAGGTGAAAGCAAATCGGAACCGGGAGGCTTCCGATCTTTCATGGGCATGAGGTCCGACACAAAATACATTTCGTTCAAGGTGAAAGCAAATCGGAACAAGCAACTTTTTTAGTTTTGGTGGGCTTGGGGTCCGACACAAAATACATTTCGTTCAAGGTGAAAGCAAATCGGAACTCAGCAACAAGAACCAAAGCCAATATTTTGGTCCGACACAAAATACATTTCGTTCAAGGTGAAAGCAAATCGGAACCTGGGGCCGAAGTTGGTGATTCATATGGACGGTCCGACACAAAATACATTTCGTTCAAGGTGAAAGCAAATCGGAACTTAGAATACAACAAAGAGAACACAAAGAATGGTCCGACACAAAATACATTTCGTTCAAGGTGAAAGCAAATCGGAACTACTGGAGTACGCATACGGGAAGCCTAAAGGTCCGACACAAAATACAGTTCGTTCAAGGTGAAAGCAAAGCGGAACATGGTTTGTTTGTTTTAAAATATGAGTTCTGGTCCGACACAAAATACATTTCGTTCAAGGTGAAAGCAAATCGGAACATTAAACATGTCCATGTCTTCTGTTCTTCCGGTCCGACACAAAATACATTTCGTTCAAGGTGAAAGCAAATCGGAACAGGAAGGCTTTCCCGGCCTTCAATTTCGCGGGTCCGACACAAAATACATTTCGTTCAAGGTGAAAGCAAATCGGAACAACCCATACTTCTACATAGGTCTCTTGCTCGGTCCGACACAAAATACATTTCGTTCAAGGTGAAAGCAAATCGGAACGCATAGAGGCGCTTTGAACAATCAATTGACGGTCCGACACAAAATACATTTCGTTCAAGGTGAAAGCAAATCGGAACTATGAAAACATCTCAACAGTACAACCAGGGGGTCCGACACAAAATACATTTCGTTCAAGGTGAAAGCAAATCGGAACTTGGTAAGGAAAGATCTGTTGAAGTTAAAGGTCCGACACAAAATACATTTCGTTCAAGGTGAAAGCAAATCGGAACTTTCTTCCGAATTTGGCGGTTTGCTTTGGTGGTCCGACACAAAATACATTTCGTTCAAGGTGAAAGCAAATCGGAACCCAGCACAGACCAGCACAGACCAGCACAGAGGTCCGACACAAAATACATTTCGTTCAAGGTGAAAGCAAATCGGAACTAGTAGTAATCCTGATATTGGTGTTCGATCGGTCCGACACAAAATACATTTCGTTCAAGGTGAAAGCAAATCGGAACATTGATATGCCACTGGTTTCAATTTCTGCAGGTCCGACACAAAATACATTTCGTTCAAGGTGAAAGCAAATCGGAACCAAGTGGTAAACCATCGTAAAACAATTTGTGGTCCGACACAAAATACATTTCGTTCAAGGTGAAAGCAAATCGGAACGTCTTAAAAATGTCTTTATCTTTACAACCGGGTCCGACACAAAATACATTTCGTTCAAGGTGAAAGCAAATCGGAACATGGTCTGTGGTTTGTGTGGTGGTAAATGTGGTCCGACACAAAATACATTTCGTTCAAGGTGAAAGCAAATCGGAACGGCGAAGAGCTTTACAGTGAATCGGTTACCGGTCCGACACAAAATACATTTCGTTCAAGGTGAAAGCAAATCGGAACTATGCAGCAAAAATGTCCATATCCTTTTCGGGTCCGACACAAAATACATTTCGTTCAAGGTGAAAGCAAATCGAAAGGCACTAAACTAAAAATACATCGTGTTACTATTAATTAAAAAAAGTATAAATAGCCTTACCAGCTTTTTTTACTGGAATGCACTGTTTGCAAAGCGTACAACATCCCTCTCCCATTTCTACCATCCGAATCGAAGACAACAGTCCAAACCTCTCCGGTAGGGGCAACCGAATGTCCATCAAATAAAGTATCAAGAACGGGCAAAGGCCAGGAGCGAGTTGAATTCGCTTTGGTCGGCTGCTTTTAAGGCTTTGAGGTATGCTGCACGGGCGTCACCTTCGCTGGATAGGTTCGCGGCACCCCAAGTGAATACAGGTTGCTCGTAGATTTTCTCAATGATGATGTCGGCCATGAGGCGGCTATGCCTCCCGTTGCCATTGGGGAAACAATGGATGCTTACAAGGCGGTGTTTGAACCGCACGGCGAGTTCATCAGGTGGGTAGGTATTGTTTTGGTGCCAATAGCGAATGTCATCCATCAGGTACCTCAACTCGATGGGTATTAGCCATTTGTCCGTGCCAATATTCTTGTTAGTCTTGCGAAATGCTCCAGCCCATGCCCAGACATCAGCATACATGCGTTTATGCACCATGCGGATGAACGCTTCGGTGAAAATGGTATGCGGCTTTAAAGAGCGCCCCAGTGTCCACTGAATGGCCTGTTCAATATTCTGTTGTTCAAATTCGTCTAACTCACTTCGGGTGGCAATAGTGGGAATGAGCAGACCTTCTTTCTCTTCTTCATCTAACGGGGTTTGGCCATCGATGTAGTTTAACGCAAATCCCATAGGATTTTGGGCATTTCGTTTTTAATGGCTGTTGTCCTTTCCTTGATAGCGGTTTCAATCCGTTTTTTTGAATTGGCTTGGTCTTCAAGCTTCATGGTATTGGCGGTACGCATTACAATTTGCGTGGCCAGTTCGGTGGCACGTTTTTCAATAAGGGCATCCAGTGATCCATCATTGGGCACAAAACCATACACTAATTGCATATCCATAGCACGGGCAGTTTCGCGCAGGGATTTCAAGGTTATCGAGCCGTTTTTTTCCCGCAGTTCCATGTCCATCACACCCTGTTTGGAGATATTCAACTTGTTGCCCAGTTGCTGCATAGACATGCCCAAAGCAGTACGGATGGCTTTTATCCATCCGGTGGGTGGCATGGCCACCTGCTTTAGGGCGGCAAAGCGCTGCATTTTGCTGTTGAGCTGTTGTAATTGCAAGGATTGTTTGCTCATTAAGTAAAGCTATAGATATACTTTGATAGAGCAAAAGTAAAGCTTAAACTTGACTATAGCAAGTATTTGGTAAGGCTATTGCTTGACTTTTATGGTAGTTGAGTAAAGCAATACCATGACAAAACTCTCGGCAAGCACTCATAAACTACTGAAGCACAAAGCTATATTGGTGTATCTTGGGTCGCGTTTCCAAAAATTAGGTCAGGTTAGACCGAAACAATCGGTTCTGTTCCACCGGAATAGTCAACACAGAAATCCTCAAGCAACCAACCTCACTTGCCCAACCGCTCCTTCCTCGCCGCAACAATCAACTCCCTGATCTCCGCCTCTGGCAATTCGTTTACTCGCTTGAGCTTTACGTGCCGCAGCAGTTTCCCTGTTCCTTTCAAGCGTTGTTTTTCGTCAGGTAGTAGGGTACCGCGAAAGAAGCCAAGGTTGACGCTGTCTTTGAACGGGGCGATGTACAGAATCAGGTCTTTGTCGGAGCGGCTTTCGCCGGTGCCGTAGCTGACGTTTTTCCAGCCTTCGTAAAGGATTTCTTCAGCGTCCGGAAGCAGTTCCTGGGCCAGGTTGCGCAGGTAGTGGAAGACTTCCTGAACGCCTGGGGAATAGGATTGAATGAACGTTTCTACTGTTGACATGACGCTGCCCTTGGGATAAGAAGCCTGTAATCTTGAAGCATAACTCCAAATTTACAGACTTAAGCGAAAGCCTGACGTAAAAAACAGTCCCCCTTCACCCGAACTACCGCTGCTGAATGCTCAATTGCTGCCAGGCCACGTTGCAGGAGTCAGCGGATTCGGAGGCCAGCCCTTTGCCGCCTGTTCGTTCAACAAATGTGGTGGCGTTGCGGGGATTTTTGAGCCAGAGCAGGAAATCGTCCACCAGCTCCGATTCGCTGATGGCACCGCGACTATGCCCCATGTTGCAGGTGGCGGCAATAAAAGCGTCTACCCCTTTGCTGCGCAATTTCTCGCCTAGTCCGCCAACGCCGTAAATGGGCTCGCCATCTGGGGATACAAACGTGGGCCCTTCCCAAAAGGGCACCAAGTCATCCAGGACGCCACCGGCACCGTAGTAGGGCACCGTGGCGTAGAGGGGATCTTGCACGGACAGACCGCCGTACTGGTTTAGCACGCCCTTCAAGTTTACTTCTCGCGCCAGGTTGGGGGTGCCGTAGCCGACGTAGCTGGCCAGGGTGCCGCCAAACGATGTGCCGGAGGTATAGGTGGGTAACACACCATAACTTGCCTTAGCTTTTTGATAAGCAAAGCGAACGGCCAGTTCCGCGTCTTCAAAAGATAAATGTGCGGATATGCGCGATCGATCGTAATTGGCAGCGGACTCTTTGTGTGGGTCGCGCTCCTCGCACCACTGGTCCAGAGGGGCAGAGCCCGTCCAGCCGCGGCGGTATTCGATGTCGGCAACAACATAACCTTTCTTACACAAGTCCGCGCAGCTCTGAAGAATATCCGTGTAGTCTGCGGAGCCAACATCACCCCCTCCCCCGTGAAAGTAAAAGAAGAGCCCTTTGGGTTTGCCCGATGGAACAAAATAGTTCATATAACGGGTTTGACATTCTCCTTTAGCATTTTGCGCAGGAGCCGCATAGTCAAACCGCTCAATGGTAAAGCCTTGTTTCGCTGCTTCGTTAGCCAAGGCAGCTTCCGGCAAAAAGGGTCCCAGGCAGTCGTTGACCATGTTCAGTTTTTTGCGGCAGCCTTCGGGCGAAGTAGAGGTACCGGGTTGTTTTCCGGGACCATTGCCACCACCGGCACCACCGTAGGGGTACAAGTAGCAGCTGGTCAGGCCAGAAAGCACCATGACCAGAAGCGCAAGGCAGAAGCGTGAAGTTTTCAATCGGGTTGAATTGGGTGAGGGGATAACCACACCCAAAAGTAATGGCTCTTCCACGAAACAGGTCATGGAGAAGCGAGCATGCCCCTAAATACCTCCAATCCAGACAAGATTAGGGCTTAGCGCAGGCTAGGAGGCTTGAAGACATGCCGTTGACTACACCCAGCGCGGAATCTGGTCCAGCTTGATGCCAAACACCAGTTTACCGAGCATGGCGGCGCCTTCATAGCCCGACCATGGCGGGTGGATGATGGCAGCGCGAACGTCGCGGTAATGCTGTTCCAGCGGCTCAGTGCGCACAATGGCGCTTCCTCCGGCCATGCGCATGGCTTTGTCCACGATGCTAATGGCGGTTTCGGTGCAGTAGCGCTGGCACGCCACCAGATCTTCTACGGGTGGGTTAGCGCGTTTTTCGGCCGTGTCCAATTTTGCGGCGGTGGCTTCGAGCATGCTCATGGCGACGCGCAATTCCACCTCCATTTCTCCGGCCAGAATCTGATTGCCGGGGTAATGGCTCATGGGTTGGTCGAAGGGCTTTTGTGTGCGCTTCTGCACCTTCGCTACGGCATAGTCGCGGGCGGCGCGGGCTATGCCCAGGTAGCAGGCGCTGATGGCCGGCGAGAACCAGGCAAAGAAGATGTTGTTGAAGCGGTCCCAGGTGCGCACCGGGCGGTCCACTACGGCTTCCTGGGGCACCAATACGTTGTTCCAAACCACGTCATGGCTGGCAGACGCACGAATGCTCATGGTGTCGTAGTTGCGCAGGATCTCCACGCCGGGTGCGGTGAGCGGCACCTGGAAGTTCAGGACACGGGTGCCACGCACCGGGTCTTCGTAGCAGGCGCTGGAGCCAAAATAATCGGCCACTTCGCAGAGGGTGCCGAAGGTGCTCTTTCCATTGATGCGAAAAAATCCGTCTTCAAGCACAGCCGTGCGGGCCGTATCGTTAATGCCGCTTACGCTTACAGAAGTATTCGCCTGGTAATCGCTGGTGCTGGCCCCGACGATCCAATGCTTATGCACCACGGCTTCCAGAAACGCTTTCTGCCGGGTGTCGCCCAGCCGATAAAAGTCGGAGCGCATGGCCACGTTGAACAGGTGCATGTTAAAGGCTACGGTAAACGGCCCGTCTCCTTGCGCCAAACGGTGCTGGCATTGCACTAATGTAGCCACATCCGCGCCGCCTCCGCCGAGTTCAGCGGGCACCGTCAGAGTGGAATAGCCGGAGGCCTTCACCGCATCCACGTGCTCGAAGGGAAACTTGTTTTCCCGGTCAAAGCGGCTCAGGTGTGGCTTAAAGTCATCGGCGTGCTTGGCGGCAATAGCCAGCCAGTCTTTTCTTTCAACCCCATTTCCGCCTTCCTGAGCAGGGGGTACAAAACGCGTAAAAGATAATGCCATGGTTGCGTAAGTAGCTGTCGGGCGAAGGGCTTTCGGTTCCTGTTGCGGCAATCCGCGCAATCAAAATCCTTCCGCCAACGGCAGTGCGTGAAATTAACGCGAACCCGGCATAACCGGACCTCGCGATCAGGCAATAAGATACGGTAAAACGGCCTGGTTTTTCAACAATCTGCAAGCCGCAGAGCTGGGCGGTTGGTCCTGGGCTGGGAGGGTAGCTCAGGGCTGGGCGGTTTACTCAGGGCTGGGCGGTAGGTCCTGAGCTTGGAGGTTAGCTCAGGGCTGCAGGCCGGCCTTGGCTTTCATGGTCTCGCCCAGCATTTCCATGATCTCTTCCGATACCCCTACCGAGCTAAAGCCCCCATCGTTGTAGAGGTTCTGCATGGTAACGCTCCGGCTCAAGTCGCTAAACAGGAACATGCACAAGCCGGCACAGTCGTCAGCAGGCGCATTGCCCAGTGGCGACATTTTGTCGGCAAAGTGGAAGAACACGTCAAAGCCTTCGATGCCCGATCCGGCCGTGGTAACGGTCGGCGACTGAGATATTGTGTTGATTCTCACCTTGTTGCGCTTGCCGAAATGGTAGCCGAAGCTCCTCCCGATGGATTCCAGGGTGGCTTTGGCTTCCGCCATGTCATTGTAGCTGGGGAAAGTGCGCTGGGCGGCAATGTAGCTGAGGGCCACCACCGAGCCCCAGTCGTTCATGGCGTCCAGTTTTAGGGCCGTCTGAAGCACTTTGTGAAAGGATAAAGCGCTGATATCCAAGGTTTTGAGGTACCAATCGTAATTCAGATCGGTGTAGTGGCGGTCTTTGCGCACATTCGGCGACATACCAATAGAATGCAACACAAAGTCCAGTTTTCCCCCCAGCGCATCCATGGATTCGCGAAAGAGTTTTTCCAGGTCTTCGACGCTGGTAGCGTCAGCCCCGATGATTGGCGCATCGCACGCCTGCCCCAATTCCTTGATTTTGCCCATTCGCATCGCAACCGGTGCATTTGTGAGCGTGAATCGAGCCCCTTCTTCATGCGCTTTCAAAGCCACCTTCCAGGCGATGCTTTGCTCGTCCAGGGCGCCAAAAATGATGCCTTTTTTCCCTTTTAACAGTCCGTAGCTCATGATATCCCTTAGTTTAGAATCAACGGCCTAAAGTAACAACTCTGAGGCAGACGAGGCATGTCTTGGCCAGTGTTTCCGGCCTTTCACACATTTTTTTAGCCGTGCTATGAAAAGGATTTAGTAGGCCCAGGTCTATGCATAGGCAATTAATTTAATAAACAGTTTCATTTTTCATGTTTCTGTCCCTACCTTAGGAAAGCGATTGAGGGGAGAACAATCAAGTTGGTGCATTATGCACCTCTTAACTCTTTTGCCATGGAAACCGAATTAAGCACCCATTATTCAGGACGGGAGAACAATTGGGAAACGTCTGTTAACAAACTTCCATACCATTTGGCATTGTTTTTTTCTATGATAAGTACCAAACGCCTTCCCGCTGGCGTACTCGCTTGCCTGTTGTTGAGCGCCATGGTGTTCCAGCCTGCCGCAGGGGCCTTTGGTCAGGCAGGGCAGTGCTTGGGGGGAGGCTGCACATTTGGTGGTTCACAATTTCCTGGAGGCGTTTTTTCAACGACCTCCTCCTCTTGGACAACGGTTTCCACCCTCATTTATGCGGGAGAATGGCAGGAGTACAGTGTAATTGCAGGCAATACCTACGAATGGTCGTTGTGCGCCGCTGACGGGGGAAACGCTCCTTACGACGCGCAACTGACGCTCTACAACACCAGCGGAACACGCCTTTGCTACAGTGACGATCGATGTGGCGATGATCCCAAGATTCAATGGACGGCCACCTTTACGGGCAATGTTCGGACCAGGGTTAATCAGTTCAATTGTGCTACCAATGCCACTTTTACCACGCTGGTCTGGCGCATGTTCAATTGCCAAACTGCCATCAACATTCCCTCACTACCCGTTGTAGGTCAGGCCCTTTCCTGTGCTTCAGCCAATTACCTAAATGCGCATACCGTTCCTGCTACCTGCGGAGGAGCAGGCAATGTTTACAAAGGTGGCAATGAGGCGCTTTATACCTTTTCGCCAACAACTTCCGGCTCCTACACCATCAGCATTTCAGGCCAGACCTGGACCTCCATTTTTCTTTACAGCGGCAGTTGTCCGGCCAATGGCGGAACCTGCATTGGCTCCGTAGGGAGTGATTTGTCTGCAAAATCAGTGGTGGTGACGCTTACCGCAGGAATCACCTATTACCTTTGGTTTGACACCTGGCCAACGCCAAACAGCCCCTGCCCGGGTACCTTCTCCATCACTCCAAATGGGCCTGCCAACGATGCCTGCGCCAGCGCTACAGCACTTTCAGCTGGATCAACTGCTGCGACCACTGTTTCTGCTTCAGGCACCGACCAAAGCACCTGCGGTTTCTCCGACACCGAAGACGTCTGGTACACGGCTACCAACAGCTCCACAGTAGCTAGACGCTTTACCGTATCCACCGGTAGCTCCAGCTTTGATCCTGTGTTGGCCATGTATTCCGGCACTTGTGCAGGCCTTACCGAATTAGGCTGCGATGATGATGGAGGTCCCGGCGCTGAATCACTTTTAGTCGTTGACTGCATCCAGCCCGGCCAGACCGTTTACATCCGACTCTCCGGATTTAATGGGTCAGAGGGTACGACCACATTAAACCTGAGTTCCACCCCCGATCCGGTTGCGCCAACCTTAAGCTGCCCTTCCAACATTACTGTCAATGCTGAGGCAGGCTATTGCGAAGCGTACGTCAACTACCTTCCCCCGTGGGCAGACAGTTCCGGAGCGGGCAACTATACCGGTGGCGGTATTTTATACGATCCAATTCCCGGCACAGGCACCTCCGTTACCCTTTCAGACGATCAGGTTAGCGGTGCCATACCGATTGGATTCTCTTTTAACTTTTATGGCAGCTCCTATACGAACGTGTACGTGAGCTCCAACGGCTTCCTTTCGTTTGATGCATCCGCTCCAAACGGTTGCTGCAGCGGTCAAAACATTCCCGATGCCGCTGCGCCCAACAATTTGATCGCGTTTGCCTGGGAAGATTTGAACCCCTCGTTGGGCGGAAGCATTCAGTACTTCACCACGGGCTCGGCCCCGAACCGCATTTTCGTCCTCAATTTCAACGCTATTCAACACCATCCTGGTGGCAACCCGGTAACTGCGCAAGTGCAATTGCAGGAAGGGGTCGGCGTCATTGAAATTCACACCACGAGTATGCCGTCTGATGGTGGAAACCATACCATGGGCATAGAAAATGCTACGGGCATGGCTGCAACATTCGTAACAGGAAGACGTGCTTCCAATTGGTCCACCAGCAACGAAGGCATCCAGTTTGTTCCCCCGAACAACACGGCTGATGATTGCGGGTTAGCCTTTACCGAACAGACAGCTGGCGTTGGTTTCAGCGGATTCTTTGACGTGGGCACCACTACAGAAACCTACCGCATCACCGACCTGGCTGGAAACACGCAAACCTGCTCCTTCACCGTAACGGTTGTAGACAACCAGGCGCCTTTCGTCAACATCTGTCCTTCAAACATATCCGTGGTTTCTAATGAACCGGATTGCGGGGGAAGGGTGGTCACCTACACGCAACAGTTCGGCGACAATTGCCACGGTTTTGTTTCAGGCAGCCTGGGAACGGGCCTCGCTTCAGGGTCCGTTTTTCCCATTGGAACGACACCGGTTTCCTGGAGCTTTAACGACGGCAATGGAAATCCAACAGCCACCTGCTCTTTTAATGTTACCGTAACAGAACCTACGGTGCTTTCTTCCGAGCTCAACCTGACCAACGGTTGCGCAACCTGCTCGGTCAGCGACGGCCAAACGCGAACGTTCTATGACCAAAGCGGCAATTACCTCATGAGCGTGGAGGACGATTTAGCGCTTCCATCGGCACTGGGCAACACCACGGTGTGCAACCTTGCTGCTGCGGCACCCACCGCCGATGACGAGTTAGGCAATCCCGTTCCGGTACTTGGACGGTTCTGGCGGGTAACCCCTGCCGTAAACGGCCCGGCAGACCTGACCGTTCATTTTACCACTGCCGAGTACGATGCTATGCGCACACATCCTTCCGCCACAGGCATTTACGCCATTTCCGCGCTGGATGACTTGTGCTTCACCCGATACCCCAACGGAACCCCGCCCGGTTATGCCTCTCCAGGTGGCTTGGCGGTGCCGGTGAACAGCATCGTCAACAATGGCGACGGTACCATCTCCGCAGAATTGGACATGGCCGGCTTCAGCGACATTTACTGCCACGCGTGCAATCCTTTTGGTGGTCCGCTGCCGGTAACGCTTTTGTCCTTTACCGGCCAGCGTGAAGGCAATGCCAACGTTCTGCGCTGGGTAACGGCTACAGAATCCGGCGTGTCGCATTTTGAACTGGAACGCGCATCCGTCGATGGAGCCTTCAGCACCATTGCGCAAGTTCCGGCTGCGGGGTTCAGCACCCAGCAGCTGCGCTACGCTTTTGATGACCGCGATTTCCCAGTTGGGGGTCAGTTTTATCGCCTCAGAACGGTCGATTTGGATGGCACAGGCGCACTGAGCCAAATCATTTACCTGGATGAAGCAGCAGGCCAGACGCTTAAATGGTCTGTTTTTCCCAACCCGGCGTTTGATCAGGCAATGGTCAACGTAACGCTTCCTAAAGATGCTGCCTTGCGCATCCGGTTGGTGGATGCGCTCGGACAAGTCCGCTTTGAGCAACAGGTCATTGCGCAGGCAGGAGAATTCCAGGTGCCCATCAACGTCGCCAATCTTCCGGAAGGATTCTACCAGGTCTGGTGTACGGTCGAAGGGGGTATTCACTCCGCACTCCCTCTGTTCAAAGGGCAGCCCTAAGAACCCATCGAGCTTTTTCAAACCCGTTGATCGGGCTTGTTCCACAGCTCCCCAGGGCGTATATTTGAGGTTACCTCGACCAGAACCCTTAAAGAATTTCACGAACATGAAACGATCGTTCTATACGCTTGCAGCAATGGTATTGGCCATGACCAGCACTGCCTTCGCGCAGCAAACCCAGGCAACCTCCACAGCGCCCAAGACAGATGGTGTTAGCCAACAAGAGCTTGGTGCCGAGAAAATTACGCTGGTCCGGGATGCCAATCTTCAGGTTGGGCAAGCCGCCACGCCAACCCAGTCATTGACCCGACAGTATGCCACCAAGAGCCCGGATCAGGTGACCGGCCCGGACAACAACCCGCTGGACATCAACAAAATCAGGGTCATTACCCCCGCGCAATTCGCTACGCTGGCTCCGGACGCCCAAAAGGCCATCGAAGCAGATCCCTACTTCATTGTCTCCGACAAGTCGCGCATGGAAGTCATGGCTGAGTTCATCAAAACGCATGCGCAGGATGATCTGAGCCGCTCGTTGCAACAGGCAGCACCGGCTGTTGCCGCACCATCGGAGTACGACGGCATGCCAACTCAGGCGGAGAAAGACACTGAGAAGGCTACGCAAAACCAAGGCTCCGCGAAGCCCTAACGGTCGTCTACCCTCAAGTGGCCGAAAGCAGCTCGCGCGCGTTAGCGCGCGCAGCGTCCGACAACTGCTCGCCGCTGATCATTCTGGCAATGGCTTCCACCCGCTCTTCAGCCAGCAATTCGCGCAGTCGGGTATGGGTTTGTTTGCCTTTGGTCTCTTTGTACACAAACAAATGCCGTTTGCCACAAGCCGCAATTTGGGGCAGGTGTGTGATGGCTACAATTTGGTGATTACCGGCCATTTCTTCCATGATCACCCCGATTCGCCGACCAGTTTCGCCGCTGACGCCGGAGTCAATTTCATCGAAAATTAACGTGGGAAGGGCTTTTTTGGCCGCCACAAGCGATTTTATGCTCAGCATCAGCCGCGACAATTCGCCGCCGGAGGCTACCTGGCGCAAGTCTTCTAGCCGGCTGCCTTTGTTGGACGCAAATAGGAACTGCACCTGATCCTGCCCGGACGGACCGGGCTCTGGCAAAGATTTAAGTTCAACAGAAAGCCGCGCATCGGGCATGCCCACTTCGCCCAACAATTTCCCAACTGATTTCTCCAAACCGGGGCATGCTTTTTGACGGCGGCTGCTGAGCTCAGCAGCCAGCGCAGTTACTTGTTGCCCGGCCTGGCGCAGCGCTTCCCCCATTTTTTCCAAGGCATCGCCTTCGCGATCCTGATCCACAAGTTTGTTGTCCAGTTGATCCCGCAGGGCCACTAAATCGGCGGCTTTGGGCAGGCGGTGTTTGTGAAGCAGCCGGTTAACTTCGTCCAGGCGCTGCTCCAGCCCAGTGATTTTGCCGGGGTCCCAGGCGGTGCTCTCCCCGGCCTGCTCCAAGGCTGCGGCCAGGTCGGCGCCTTCAATGCGCAGGCTTTCTAGGCGATCCATCAGCGGTTGCAGATCCTCGCGCCAGCGCAAAAGCGGCCGCAGGGCATGTATGGCCTGGCGAATACCCGTTAAAACAGCACCCTGATCGCCTTGCAGGCATTCGGTGGCTTCGGCCAGGCCGCGTTTTGTTTCTTCGGCGTGTTGCAGGGCGCTTAACTCGGCTTCCAGTGCGCTTTCATCCAAACCGTCCAGGCGTGCTGCGGCCAGCTCGTCAAACTGAAATTGCAGGTAATCGCGCTCGGCCAGGGCGCGGTCGCGCTCCGCGCAGCGGGCGGCATAGGTGCTGCGCAGCGTTTGCCAGGCCGCATAAGCAAGGCCGTAAGCCTTGAGCTTTTCGTCGTTCCCGGCCAGGCTGTCCAACACGCTGGTTTGGAACCGCGAACTGTTTAGGTCAAGCGTTTCGTGTTGGGAATGGATGTTGATCAGCCGGGCAGCAAGGGCATCCAACACCCCCAAATTGACCGGTGTATCGTTCACAAAAGCCCGGCTTTTTCCGTTGGCGTTGATTTCGCGCCGGATAACGGTTTCGGCCTCGTGGTCCAGGTCATTTTCCGCAAAAAAGCTCTGCAAGTCGTAAGCGCTGATATCGAAACGGCCCTCGACCACGCATTTTTTGGTCAGGTCAAACAAGACCCGGGTATCGGCCCGTTTGCCGAGCACCAGCCCCAGCGCCCCTAAAAGAATGGATTTACCGGCTCCGGTCTCTCCCGTAATGACGGTCAAACCGGGCCCGAAGGCCACGTCCAGATCCTGGATGATGGCGTAGTTGTGGATGAGCAGTTGGCGAAGCATAGGACGCACTGGCCCGGAGCAACCAGGCCTTTCGCCCAAATATACAGGATGCGGAAGCAGGGAGAAGGGCCTTGCACCGCTTAGCGGCCGCCCGTTAATATCTTTCTGTAGTCGTTGGCGTTCTGCGCATCCATCCGGTTGAGCATAGCGATGGCCTGTGCCTGCTCTTTGCTGGGCGCATCGGTGTAGATGCCGATGATTTCGTCCGATTTGGCGTTAAAAAACACCTGGATAGCCATGGAATTCGGGTTGCTGGTGTTGACCCCGTTGAGCAGCGTCAGGCTTTGCGTAATGGTGGTGACGGGGCCCAGTGCGTCTGCGTGAAACAGATCCAGGCCCAGCCGGTGGTACTTGTAAAACGCTTCGCGGTAAGCGGCAAAGCGCGGATTCATCAGGTTGTCGGTAAGCCAATAGCGGTTGCGGATGCCGTCGTAGGGTTTCCACCCTTTTTCAACTGAATTCTGGCTGTTGTTGACAATTTTCTGGGCCTTCTGCAGGTGGGCGGTCCCGCCATTGAGCGCGTAGGAATCGTAATCCAGCCCGATGATGATATAGGCGTAATAGGCCAGCATGGAGGTCAGGTTGCTGAGTACAATGTTCTCGTTGAACTCCAGCGGCTGGTACTCTACGTAGCTGAATTCCCAATCTTTGTCCACCCAGTTGAAGACCACCGTCTGGTAGTCGCTGTTGTACACCGGGCGGCTGGACTGAATAGCCACTTGCGCGCGAAAACGATCCACATCCAATTCGTCCGTGATGGTGATGTTGATGTCGCAGCGTATTTTTTCCTCCAGTTTGAACTTATCGCCGGTCCAGGTCCGGTTGTTCATGAACTCGTAAATGGAGGTCTCCAGGGTCTTAAAGACTTTGGGGTCCACCACGCGGAGCTGCGGGGCGGTAACAATTACTCCGCATTGCAATTCCTGCGCGTGCAGGGCAGGGTGAAGGGCAGGAGCAAGCCCAAGCAAGAGCAGCACAAGCAGTAATCGGTAGTTCATAGCCGTAGATAGGTTCGGTCAGGGCAGCAAATCCACGATGCGCTGCGCAATGGTGCGCGCAGCATCCGTCTTGCTCATCAACGGAAAATTATCGATTCTATTTCGATTCTCAATCAGGGTAATGCGATTGGTATCCACGCCAAAGCCTGCTCCGGCATCGTTGAGCGAGTTGAGCACGATCAAATCGAGGTTTTTTCGCTCCAGTTTGGACAGCGCGTTTTCCACTTCATTTTCCGTTTCCAGCGCAAAGCCCACCACCAGTTGGCCCGGCTTTTTGCGTTTGCCCATTTCGGCCAAAATATCCGTGGTCTTAACCAAGGTAAGGGTCATCCGGTCGCTGTCGGCTTCTTTTTTCTTTATTTTTTGGTTCGAAGGGCGCTCCGGGCGGTAATCAGCTACGGCGGCCGCGGCAATAAAGATGTCGCTTTGCGCAAAGTGCTCGGAGCAGGCTTCAAACATAGCTCCCGCACTGGTTACGGCCAATTCGCGCACCTGCGCTGAACGACTGTTCAGGTTGGTTGGACCTTTAACCAAAACAACCGATGCGCCCAGTTCGGCCAGCGCTTCGGCCAGGGCGATGCCCATTTTTCCGCTGCTGTGGTTGCCTATAAAGCGCACCGGATCCAGCGCTTCGTAGGTTGGGCCTGCGGTGATCAGGGCTTTTTTGCCGCTCAGGGGAAGGGCTTTACCGCTGTCGCTCGACGACGACGCAAGCCCTTCGCCCGCAAACCATTGCGCGACCAGCGCTGCCAGGTGCTCCGGTTCCGGAAGCCTTCCCGGACCGCTTAAACCACTGGCCAGCTCGCCGGCATCGGGGGGCAAAACCCGGACGCCGTCCTTGCGCAGCGTTTCCAGGTTGCGCTGCGTGGCGGCGTGTTGCCACATGTCCAGATCCATGGCCGGAGCCACCCACACCGGGCAACGGGCGCTCAGGTAAGTGGTCAACAGCAGGTTGTCTGCGGCCCCTGCGGCCATCTTAGCCAGCGTGTTGGCGGTGGCTGGCGCAAGGAGCATCAGGTCAGCCCACAACCCCAGTTCCACGTGGTTGTGCCAGGTGCCATCAACCGGGTTGTACAGGCGGCTGAGCACCGGATTTTTAGACAGGGTAGCCAGCGTAAGCGGGGTGATAAAGGCCTGCGCTTCTTCGGTCATGACCACGCGAACCGATGCTCCTGCTTTAACAAGCAGACGGGTCAGGGTAGCCATTTTGTAAGCGGCTATGCCCCCGCTAATGCCCAGCAGGATTCGTTTATCCTTCATGCTGCCCGCCCTCTTCTTCCTCGTTCATCAGGCGGTAGTAGGTACCGTCTTCCATGAACTCGCGCGTGGCCAGAATGGCGGGGTTGGGCAACTTTTCGTAATGGCGCGAAATCTCAATTTGCTCGCGGTTTTCGAACACCTCTTCCAGGTTATCGCTTTGCGTAGAGAACTCTTCCAGCTTGCTGTGCAGCTCTTCTTTGAGCTCGGAGGCAATCTGATTGGCCCGCTTGGAAATGATGTTCAGGGACAAGTACAGGTTGCCCGACTTGTTTTCAATTTGACGCAGGCTGCGGGTTTCCACATTCGGGGGAATGTGACCGCTGGTCAATTTCTTAATGGAGCTCATCGCAGTTCTTTTTGGATTGATCTTGAGATTCTAACAGGTCCTCGTACACGTCTTCGGCTTGTTCCAGCAGCGCGCTGCCGGGAAACTCATCCGCAAAATAGTAGTACGCGGCAAGGGCTTTTTCGTATTCGGGCAGTGCGCTGCAAGCGGGCACCGTCTCCAGAGCAAGACGGTACCGGGAACGCAAAATGTTGAGTTGCACTTGATCCAAATCGCTGCGGTTTGAATAAGTGGTCCGGTAGCTTTCCCAGAGCCGCACAGACTTTTCGTAATCTTTGTTGCGCAAGGAAGCCTCTGCGAAAAGGTATGCGCGGCTTCGCTCTTGTTCAATGCATTCTTCTGCCGCTTCCGTGCGAAGGACCGCGGAGCGCTCCTGGATGCTTTCAGCCTGATCCAACAAGTTGCTCTCCGGGTACAGTTCTTTGAACTTGGCGCTCGTGTTCAATGCCTGCCCGTAGCGGTCAGCTTGTTTGCAGACGGTGCTTTGCTCGGCAAATTCAAAATACGATTGCAGCACCAGAAAGTTGATGTATTCGGCCTGGGGAATGTCGGGGAAATCGTTGAGCAGGTTGGTGTACGCGATGGCTGCAGCCTGGTAATTGCGGGTTTTGTAATACAAATCCGCTGCGCTCAAGGCTTTGGTTTCCAGTTTGCGCCGCATCAGGTCAATCATGCGGTTAGCGGCCTGCACGCTGTCGCTTTTGGGATGGGCGTTGACAAAAAGCTGGAACGATTCAATGGCTTTGTACGTGACCGTCTGATCCAGCGAAACTTTGGGCGAGGCCAGATAATTGCAGTACGCGCTCATGTAGTGGCACTCGGTGGAACGGGCAGTATTGGGAAAAAATGTATAATAATTTTTAAAAAGAGAAGAGGCAATAAGGTGGTCGTTTTGCCCATAGTGGCTATAGGCAATGTAGTACATAAGCTCTTCTTCTCTCGGCGTACCCTTTTCTACAGACAACAGCTGTTTGAACAAGGGAAGCGCTCTGGAATAGGAGCCTTTGTTGTAATATTCCCGGGCCTTTTCATATTTTAGGTCAAAATCATCGCTCTTGAGCAGCTGTTCATAGCCGCTGCAGGAGGGAAAGATTGCCAAAAAGAGAAGAAGGAGGGCAAAAAGGCGCGATAGTACCATAAGCCAGGGAGGGCAAAGATAAGGCTATGTGGGGAATCTTACCCGAAGTCACGGGTATGGTTCCCGGTGAAAAGGACATGCCGTATCTTTGTCGCCATTTTCCGTTCCGGCGCATAAAAAACGAGCCTTTGGCCATTTTTTAGTCCTTGTAGGTGCAATGCACCAAAAGGTTGGGCAGGAGACGGTACATTAACTGGCAACGAGAGGCTGTTCAAGCTCCAGACAAGGTGTCTGGAAGTTTCCAAAACGAGGAAAAACGAGGCGTATTATGGACTTGTTCGAAAAACTGCTGACTGACCGGGGGCCATTGGGCAAACATGCCCGATTGATGCACAACTATTTCACGTTCCCCAAATTGCAAGGTGAAATCGGCCCGCGGATGATGTTCCACGGCAAGGAGCGCATCGTCTGGAGCTTAAACGACTACCTCGGGTTGGCCAACCACCCCGAAGTTCGAAAAGTGGACGCCCAATCCGCAGAAGATTGGGGTTTAGCGTACCCTATGGGCTCGCGCATGATGTCCGGCAACTCGGTGGAGCACGAGCAACTGGAGCAGGAACTGAGCGATTTTGTGGGCAAAGAAGCCACTTTTTTGCTCAATTACGGCTACCAGGGCATTATGTCGGCCATTGACGCCCTTGTGGACCGCCGCGACGTGATCGTGTACGACGCCGAGTCGCACGCGTGCATCGTGGATGGCGTTCGTCTGCACCAGGGCAAGCGCTTCGTGTTCAAGCACAACGATATTGAAAACTGCGAGCGCCAGCTGCGCCGGGCCTCTGAATTGGTCAAAGAAACCGGCGGGGCCATCCTGGTCATCACAGAAGGGGTCTTTGGCATGGGGGGCGACCAGGGCAAGTTGCGCGAGATCGTTGCCTTGAAAGAGCGCTACAACTTCCGCCTGTTGGTGGACGACGCCCACGGTTTTGGTACCATGGGCAAAACCGGCGCCGGTACTGGCGAGGAGCAGGGTGTTCAGGAAGAAATTGACATCTATTTCTCCACGTTTGCCAAATCCATGGCATCCATTGGGGCGTTTATTTCTTCGGATAAGCAGGTCATTGAGTACCTGCAGTACAACATGCGCTCGCAGATTTTTGCCAAATCGCTTCCAATGCCGATTGTGATCGGCAACCTCAAGCGATTGGAATTGCTCCGCAGCCAGCCCCAGCTCAAAGCCAACCTTTGGAAGAACGTGCGGATGTTGCAGGACGGCTTGCGCGAGCGCGGTTTCGACCTGGGCGGCACCAACAGTTGCGTTACTCCCGTGTACCTGACCGGCACCATTCCGGAAGCTTCCAAGCTGATCATAGACATGCGCGAGAGCTATGCCATTTTCTGCTCTGCGGTCATGTATCCGGTTATCCCCAAAGGGCAGATGCTGTTGCGTCTGATCCCCACGGCGGCTCACACCGAGCGCGACATTCGCGAGACGCTCGATGCGTTTTCGACGGTTTCCAAAAAGTTGCGCGACGGCGAGTACGCTACCGAGCTGCCCGTCAACGTGCCGATGGCTTAACTTCCGCGCTTTACTTCTGCGCGTAACGCTGTGCGCAGTGGGTCGCTGACCGGGTAGCAGGGCAGGCGCAACACTTCCTCGCACAAGCCCATGGCGGCCATGGCGCATTTGATGCCGCCGGGGTTTCCTTCGCGGAAGAGCAGGTCGATAGCGTCCATCAAGTCAAAATGCAGGGCACGGGCGCGGTCGAAATCACCGGCGCGGCCGGCACGGACCAGGTCGCTGAAGGCGCGGGGCCAGCCGTTGGCAATCACGCTGATGACGCCATCAATGCCCATGCCCAGCTGAGGCAGCGCCAGTGCATCGTCGCCAGACAAGATGCTAAATCCGGCCGGCCGGTCGCGGAGCAGGCGGCCAATCTGGTCAAAGTTTCCGGAGGCCTCCTTGATGCCGACGATGTTTTTGGCGTCGCGGGCCAGGCGCAAGGTGGTTTCCGCGCTCATGTTGCTGCTGGTGCGGCCGGGCACGTTGTACAGCAGGATGGGGCGGGGGGCCATCTCATCGAGTGCCCGGTAATGGCGGTAAATGCCTTCTTGCGTGGGCTTGTTGTAGGCAGGGCTCACCGACAAAATGCCATCAATTCCGCTGAAATCCTGTTCGCGCACGCTGTCGCACAGCGCACGGGTATCATTCGAACCAAAACCGGCAACGATGGGCACGCGACCGGCCGTGTGCTGGACCGTAAAGGCCAGCACTTCGCGTTTTTCTTCGGCGTCAAGCGTAACGGATTCTCCGGTGGTGCCCAGCGAAACCACGTAGTCCACTCCGCCTTCAATGACGTGGTCCACGATGCGTCCCAGCGCCGGCCAATCAATGCGCATGGCTTGGTCGAAGGGGGTCACAAGCGCTACGCCAGTGCCGCTGAACGGATTAGGATTCGGTTTCATGGGTGCGGATGGATTGGAGGTAATGATCCACTTCGGCAAAGAATTCAGCCAGCGAGTGCTGTTCGTTGGGTAGGTTGATCAGGAATTCTGCGCTCGGTTCTTTGTCTCGCGTAAACTCGCCGATGCGCCAGGAAGCCTGGCTAAACAGGGCAAGGTATCGCAGGGGCAGACAACGGCCGAGCCAGGCACAAATCAAAACGTCGAAGGGCTGTTGCTCAAAGTAACGGGCCGATTCCCCCGATGGAAAACCCAGCCAGTTGCAATCGCTCCGCTGCAGGGTTTGAATGCTTTCAGCCGGGGTAACTTTTTTGCGGTCCAAGTAGGCGAGCACGTCCACTTTTTTTCCTGCCGCGCGAAGTTGATCGGCGTACTGTTGTGCGGCCAGGTGGTCCTCTTCGTTTTGAAGGCGCACCAAAATGCCAATGTGGCGGGCCTCGCTGAATGGAACCGTATTGCGGGTTATGCTTTTCTCCATCAGCCGGCGACCGACGGCATAGCGAAACAGCGTGTTGCGAAGGGCACTGAACACCGGGGGGTCACTTTGAAACTTCTGTGAACCGGCCCATGGCGCTGTATTTGTCGATTCGCGCCTGAATGCGCTCTTCGGGATCCATGGCACTGAGTTCCTTGATGTTTTTCTTGATGGCGCGTTTTAAGTTGGTCACCATGGATTTCGGGTTGACATGCGCCCCGCCCAGCGGCTCCTTGATGATGCCGTCAATGATGCCCAGTTCAAAGTTGTTTTTGGCCGTGAGCTGCAGGGCTTCTGCTGCCTGCTCCTTAAAATCGGCACTTCGCCATAAAATAGACGCACAACCTTCTGGAGAGATGACGGAATACCAGGTGTTTTCGAGCATAAAGATCCGGTCGCCCAGCCCGATGCCGATGGCGCCTCCGGAGGCCCCTTCACCCAGAACAATGCAGATGACAGGCACCTTAAGCAGGGTCATTTCGAACAGGTTTCGGGCAATAGCCTCGGCCTGGCCGCGCTCTTCGGCTTCAATGCCCGGAAATGCGCCCGGCGTATCGATAAACGTGACAATGGGTTTGTTAAATTTTTCGGCCAGTTTCATCAGGCGAAGGGCCTTGCGGTAGCCTTCGGGATTGGCCATGCCAAAGCGGCGGTATTGCCGCATTTTGGTGTTAACGCCCTTTTGCTGCCCTAAGAAAAGGTAGGTCTGACCGTCCATGAGCCCAAAACCACCGACAATGGCTTTGTCATCGCCCACTGCCCGGTCGCCGTGCAACTCTACAAAGTTTTCGCAGAGGTTTTCGATGTAGTAAAGCGTGTAGGGCCGGTCCGGATGGCGGGAAAGTTGAACCCGCTGCCATGCATTTAGATTTTCGTATATGTTTTTACGAAGTTCTCCTATTTTCTCCTCCATTTCAGCTACGGAGGCCGTGACATCCACCTTTCCCTGCTCGCCGATCAGGCGGAGTTTATCCAGTTGTTCCTGCAACTCGGCCACCGGTTTTTCAAATTCCAGATACGTCATGAGCTTCTTATTGGCTATAGCGCTGCACCCACAGCTTGCTGAACAAAGTTATTGGTGCTGCCATTAAAACAGCCCAAGGGGTCAAAGTTAGGGATTCGGGACTGCTCCTGGGGTGGGAGAAAAAAGTTCCGGGGCTTGGTGAATAACCGCTTGTGGAGCTATATTTGCCCTGCTTCTGAAAAAGCGTGCGCGTTTGATCAGAACCTTGCTTTGGTCGGGCTTCCTGAAGTGCATTTGTTTTGCCCTTAAAGCTGCAGATGGCCGCAGATAGCCGCAAAGTTTACCATATTGGTTTTGTTTAAGGATCGGTAGTTCAGTTGGTTAGAATGCCGGCCTGTCACGCCGGAGGTCGCGGGTTCGAGTCCCGTCCGGTCCGCAAAAAAACCCGCTCTGTTAAGGGCGGGTTTTTTGTTTGTGCAGGAGCCTGATCCCTCCATAGTTTATTCGGGGTCAAGGGTATGAAAACCCTTAGATTCCGGTCAGCTCAATACTGCCCGTGCTGCGCGCGGGAATACTGCCGTTGAACTTCTCCGTCTTTTTTCCCAGGGTTTGATCAATGTAAATGATGTTCACGCCATTCAATGTGGTGGGAATGGGCCGATCGCTTTTGTTGCAGAAGAGCGCATAAAAGTTAGACCCTTTCTTGAACACTTCAATTTGGACATCTACCGGCCGGTTTGTGGCATTGCTGAACGCGTAGCTGCCATCGGTCATCATGTTGCCGAACTCTTCCCAGACCAGCGCAAGGCCACCGACACGCCAACTGCCCTGGCCTCCTTTTGCGTCCAGGCCAAAAATATTGGAGGTCCCTACGGCAAAGCCCTGGTGAAAGGCTGCGCCGTCCACAATTTTGCCCTCTTCATTACGCAACCTGGCCATGACCAGCAGGAACTCAGCCACATGGAGCACCTGGTCCAGGCTTTCGGTTTCTTCGTCCCGGTAATTGAATTCCTGGAAACAGACTTGCACGTCATTTCCGAAATAGCTGCGGTAGTCGCCAAGCATTTCGCGGTAGAAGGTCAGGCGATCAGGTGGGTAAACCGGCATCAGTTTATGGGTGGTGACCACGCGCGCCGGTAATCGGCCCGCTTTTACGGATTTTGAAGCGGCATCCAGGCAATCTGAATGTTTGCGCACCATAGGCGAGCCTTTGCCCATGTGCCGCACGACTTCAGGCTTCCCACTTTGGATCCAGAATTTATCGGCCAGCTTGGGATTGGCCCGGTACACTTCTTCGGCAAACGTGACATAGGCCTGCCCATTGGCAAAGAGTTCCGGCACGTGGTTAGGCGGTTCATTGCCAATGGTAATGCGCCCGGTTCGCTCGGTGACCCAACGGCTGACCTGATCGCGCGGAAACTGCGGAGGCCAGGTAAAATCGTGTTTGACCGAAGCCGGCAATTGGGGCAAGATGGTATTCAGGACCAAATTGACGTTTGGATCATCCATGCTCTTCATCTTGTAAGAGTGGCTGCCAGCCGGGTGCCGAATGAAAGACTTGGGTAGATTGACCCAGCGGTCTTTTAGCGGCGATTGATCCAGGCGCTTACGGGCTGCATCGCTGTTGGAAGGGTCGCGAAGCGAAATGCCATAGAGGCGCTCTAAGTCGCCTTTCGTTCCCGTTTTTCCGGTCAGTGTTACCTGCAAGGTGCCAGCCGGAGCGGGCTTAGTCGCTGCAGCAGGGACAGACTGCGCATCGTTGGTTTGTTGAGGCGGCTTATTGGAGCAGCCCGAAGCAGCCATCAGCATGATTGCAGTGGCCAGGAGGGCAGTGTTAAACAAGAGTTTCATGCGGTAAAAGTACGCAAAGGAGCAAAACTCGCCTTTTGCGCCTGGTTTTAACTGGCTTATTCAAGCTCATTTAATGAAAATTACATGTTGCTTAGCGCCTGTTTCTTTTGCGAATCCGCGACAGCTTTTGGTTCACATAATCAGTAAGCCAGGCGGCATCCAAAACTTGCGGGGTGTTCTCAATGTCTTTCAGAATTTCCTCAAGACTGTCCTCGTCTTTGGGTGGCACATTTTTAAGCCTCCGGCAGAAGCTTAGAAATTGCTTGATCCTGGGAATGCGATCTTTGTCAATTTGTGATTTATGGTATTGTAAATATTTGGTAAAGGCTTCCAGGTGGAAGTCAAATTGAACAAAGTCTTCCAGCTGCAGATACGCTTTGCAGGCCAACAGTTTTAAGCTAACGACCAGGTGGTGATCAATATGGCGCACTTCACGGGTCATAGAAAAGACCTTGTTGTAATCTTTTTGGGCAAGGGCAATTTGAGCCTTGGCCAACACCGATACGGTTTCTTTATGTGATTGCGGCAGGTTTGGGGAATAGGCATCCCAAAAGGTAACTGCCCGATCAGGTTGGCTGCTGGACAAAAAGAATTGAATGATGTTTTTGTAAACCCAGGGATTGATCACCTTGTTAATGACCAGCAGATCTTCGGCATGCATTTGATTTATAAGCTCCATGAAGTGGCGTTCAAACCGGCTATCCTTGATGTTTATGCGCCTGGTACAGTGGTTAAAAGCATACAAATAGAAGCCACTTTTTTCTTCGTTGGTTAAGGTGAATTTAATCTGTCTGAGCAATTCGCAGTAAGCAAGGTAGGGCTCCAGTTCATCTGGTTTACCGAAAAGTTTAATCACAGCAATGTGCAAGTTTACAATGATTGGGAGCCGATGATCAATGGCATTGGGAAGGACGGAATGCTTGATCAATTCTTCATACTCCGTGCCCAGCATCGCTGAGCGATTGATCATCTCAGCACTGTACATCAATTTCTCCGAGAGGTAATATTTATCTAAGGCCCAACTAACGGCTTCCAGATGCCGGTTATCGGTGCGGCGTACATTCTGGTCAAAATTGTCGAAGGATATTTTTTGCCACATATAAGCGTTAAAAAGATAGGAGGAGTCTTTCTTCGCTTCCTTTTCTAACAGTTTTTCTGCGTCCCGCATGGCTCTGTCATACCTGACTTTTAATCCGTGCTTCCGGTAATATTCTGCAAGGTTGAGGTGGTTAGCAATGGGATTTTTTTGGCCGGCATTATGCAGAATAAAGTTTTCAAGATGGTATAGAATTTTTGTTCTGCAGTTGTAGAGGTCTTTTTTAGAGCGAATGGATTTTATTCTTTTTCGCTGAATAAAAATGTCATCATCAATATCCGTTTTGAACAGCGTACCCTTTTTAGTGACCATCAAGTCAATAAATGAAACATACATTATTTCTTCATTGAACAACGGAGAACTCAGGTACCTTCGAAAGTCCCTGAGCTCAGCAGGCTTCAGCGTTTTTAACGCACGATACAGTTCGGTATCCTTCATAATTTATGCATAAAAAAGAGGAACTTATTTCCAGGCATGAAATCAAAGAAAGAATAGCCAAACATAGAAGGCAGGATGCATCTGTAATAGTGTGCTTTTGACCATTGTGTTTGCTACAAAGTGCAAAGGATTCAATTAAAGACAGCCCTGAAATGGGCAAGTAAGCCGTTGATTTCTCCATTGATATTGAACAGCTCGCCGGTAGTTTCACTTTCAGAAGGAGGCATAAACCAACAGCTTATCCTTGGGCTTACCATCCTTGACCGATTCTTTGGTTAAAGCTAATGGACAAAGCGCGAAGGAAACGATGATGAATTAGAACGCTTCCTGGCAAAAAACTTTACAAAAAAGCTAATTACAAAATCAACGCATCATGAAACGATTCCTCGCAATTTTGACGCTTACCGTTGCTTTTTCTTTTACCTCCCAACTCATGGCACAAGCTGGGGGTGGAAATCCGCCAGAGCAGCAATCGGGCATCATTGTCATGGTCGATGATCTGCTGGGTGCTATTGCCACAAACCCGACCGTAAACCCGATGCGCCAAATTCGCATTTTGAACAGTGCGGGAACTGTGGTGTATCAGGACGGCACTGCAGAACCTGATTACCAGGAAATTAGCATGGCGAATGCCCCAGCTGGCGTGTACACCGTCCAAATCAAGTTGGCGATAGGATGGGAAGCTCATTCAGTGACGATCCAATAGCGGGAAGATTCACGAAAAAGCCTACCTGGAAGCAGGAATTTTTAGAAAGAATTTAGCTGTATATGGTAATTAAAATACTGTATATGGCTGTAATTTAAGCCTTTTAATGGCTTCGGCTCATGATTCCGCTAATGGAAGCGTGGCAAAAAGTGTAAGAAAGATTAGTCTTTGTCCTTGATCGGGGTACTACAAAAACTGAACGTTGCAGTGTCCTGATTGAGTAAGCATTTTTTTTGAACCATTTTTTTACCCAGCCTATTCTTGTCCTGAGCAAGTGATTGCTTGAAACACCCGGCCCTTTTGGCCGGGTGTTTTCAATTTAAGGAAAGCCTAACACCCCTGCTGAGCACGATGCACCATAGTTTTTGCTGTACCAAGGGCGGCGGGGAGTTGGGCAGCGGGCCAGCGGCGCAGTTGGGCAGTTGGGCAGCGGGCCAGCGGGCCAGCGGGGCAGTTGGGATTCTGGAGGGTTTAGACTGCTTAAGCCGTAGCCAAGGCTGCTGGAGGTGGGTTCAGCAGATGGAGCAGCTCCAGGAGATCCGCATTTCCCCCGCTGAGGATCAGTCCTACCTTTTTACCCGAGAACAATTCCGGATAGCGAAGCACGGCTGCAAGGGGAACGGCCGCGGAGGGTTCGACCACAATTTTCAGGCGTTCCCAAATGAGGACCATGGCCGAGACAATTTCATCTTCATCCACACGAAGAACGCCATCCAGACCGGATTGCAAAATGTGGAAGTTTCGCTTGCCCAGCGAGGTCCGAAGACCATCGGCGATGGTGTCCGTGCGCGTATTGCCCTGAAGTACACCCGACTGAAGGGAGCGGAAGGCATCATCCACCCTTGAGGGCTCCGCTGCGTAAACCCGAATGTCTTTGCGGTGGGCCCGCGCGGCCAAAAGCGTGCCACTGATCAGGCCCCCACCCCCCACGGGCGCTAAAACCGCCTCCAAATCCGGCTGGGCATCCAGCAATTCCAAGGCAGAGGTCGCCTGTCCGGCAATGATGTTGTAGTCGTCGTAGGGCGGGATGAAATGCGCTCCGGTGCGATCCACAACTTGCGCCAGTGTGGCCTCCCGTGCCTGCAACGTGGCTTCGCAGGGAATAATCTCCGCTCCATAGCCCAGCGTTGCCTGCCGTTTGGGGCCCGGAGCATTGACCGGCATAACAATGTAGGCCGGAACACCCAGCAGGCGCGCCGTTAACGCTACCGCTTGCGCGTGGTTGCCCGAAGAATGGGTGGCCAGGCCTTTAAATCGTTCCGCCTCCGGAATGGCCATCGCCGCGCGCAAGGCCCCGCGCATTTTGAAGGCTCCGACGCGTTGCAGGCTCTCGCACTTAAACCACAACTCCGCACCAGCCAAACGATTGAGGCCGCCCGAGCGCAAAACTGGCGTTTCCTGCAAATAGGGCGAAATGGCCGTATGCGTTTGGCGAAGTTGGTCCGCCGTTGGCGGAGCAGTTAATGCTGGAAGGGACGGGAGCGCTTGCATGAGTGAACCAAAATTAAACCAGCGATGGACGAAAATGTTCTGGCGCTTTGGTGGATCAGCTATTGCGGATTGTGCTCCTTTTGTTTAGGGTCGCTCACGCGCATGAGGCCTTCCTGGGCCACGGAGGCTACCAATTCCCCGGCTTCTGAAAACACCGAACCCCGGCAAAAGCCGCGGGCCTCGGAAGCACTGGGACTATCCAGCGCGTAGAGCAGCCATTCATCAGCGCGTAAAGGACGGTGAAACCACAGGGCATGATCCAGGCTGGCCAATTTTACGCCGGGCTGTGCGGCCGAAAGCGCATGGGGTCGCATGGCGGTCCCCAGCAAGTTAAAGTCTGAGGCATAGGCCAGCAGAATGCGGTGCAACGCCTGGTCGTCTGAAACCCGATCCGTTATCCGAAACCACACATGGTTGAAGGGCTCGCGAGGCACCGGCGCAAAGGGATTGTCCAGCGAAACAGGCCGGAATTCCACAGGTTGCTCCTCCGAAAAGTAGCGGCGCAAAACTTCTGGCAAGCCCTTGGGGGGCTCTTTAAAGAGCTCCTTGAGCGATGGGATTTCATCGGGCATTTTCACCTTGGGCATCGGCATCTGGTGCGAAGCCCCTTCTTCCGGAACCTGAAAACTGGAGGACATGAAGAAAATGGCCCGTCCGTGTTGCAAGGCTACCACCCGCCGGGTGGCAAAGCTGCGCCCGTCCCGAATCCGGTCAACCTGGTACACGATGGGAGCCTGTACGTCGCCGGGCAGGATGAAATACGCGTGCAGCGAGTGAACAATCCGGTCGGGCTCGACCGTGTGGATGGCTGCGCTCAAAGCCTGTGCCAGCACCTGGCCGCCAAAAACATCCTTGGTACCAATATCCCTGCTTTGGCCGCGGTACAAGTTGTGCTCCAGTTGTTCCAGCCGGAGCAGGTCTACTAAAGTTTCAACGATAGACATGCGCGCAAAGATAAAACCAGATACGGCGCATGCCTGCCCTGTCAGGTTGCAGATATGCCCTGATTGTCCGATAATTGGTAAGCTGACGCAAAAACGCCCACCTTTTCGAACTACAGGACGCTTTTAAGCGTTTACCTCTAACCCTGCTCTTACAAAGGAAAGATTTCTGCTGGCAGCAACCGCTGCATTTGAACACTCCCACAACGCTTAAGCTCCATGCCCGGTCAACACCAAACACGCACTGTTCCCACTACCTCGGAGTACCGGCAGACGCAGGAGAAGGCCATGGACTTCATGCTCAACCTGGCGTTGGGTGCCATCAGCCTGCTTTTTGTGGGCCTCACGTTTGCCTATACTTTCGGACGCAGGCTCAGCGAAAATTGGGAAACGTTCAACCTGCCCAAAACTTTTTGGCTGAGCACCTTATTGCTCGTCGGAACCAGCGCCGCTTTTCAGTATGCCCGTAAAGGATACCGGAACGATGACAGCAAGGCCCTGCGCCGCGGGTTGTGGTTTGCATTCGCCGGGGGCATTGGTTTTTTGCTCTCGCAATTTATCGGTTGGAATCAGCTTGCTGCAACGGGCAATACCCTGACCAATAATCCATCAGCAAGCTACCTCTATCTCATTTCCTGGCTCCACGCGGCACACGTAGCGGTCGGGTTGGTGTTTTTGGGCTTCAGCCTCCAAACCGCCCTGCGCTGCACCCGCGATGACATCCAATCGCTCCTGTTTTTCAGTGACGCTTCACGCGCCCGCAGGTTGCGAATGGTCAGTCAGTATTGGCATGTAGTAGATGGACTATGGATCTATCTGTTTGTTTTCTTTCTGTTTTTTCACTCATGAGCATACGTTAATTTATGTCGGGGGAAGGGCACCTGTTTGCAGGGCAACCCTAATTCCATATAAAAAGTTATTCTGATGGCAACGGCAGGTTTAGCGCGTTCCATCGGCAGCTATCCGCCCCTGGGGTTCAATAGCCCTGCAGCCTGAAAACACTGGAATGATGCGGAGCTAATCGTATCGGTTCCCAGCCACTTACCGGCTGCTGTGCTGTGTACCATATCGGCGTTGCCTTTCCAGATACTCCGCACCAGGTCTCGAGGCGAGTGGACCATGGTGCATCGCTGAGGTTCAGCAGCGCAAGGCAAAGTAGCCCTTCGCCCAAAAAAGCTACGGCGACCTGTTCCGCAGGCATAGCCAACGTCTCTCCCGCCGGGCATGAAAGAACGCGCACCGCGCTAATGGTCGTGGGAAGCAACAGGTTCTGCAGCAATGTCCGTGCAGCGTCGGGGTAATCCGCCGGGGCATCGCTGTGAAACAAGACGCTGCCAAACAACCGGTTGACCAGCAGCAGGGTAAACTGTTCCGCTTCGGAGAGCTTTACGTCCGGGTCGTTGCGCCGCATCAGGTACACATCGGGATCATTGGCAAACGCCCGCCCGTTCAATGCACGGCGACCTACAGCAGTCAGCACAGCCAGCCGTGTGGAAACCCGCTCGCGGTTGCGCAATAAAGCCAACAAGCGGTGCTCCCAGGCCAAATGCACATCTGCCCCGATCCGGCAGGCGTCCACCAAGCCAAATGCAGGAGCCAAGGGAACACCACAACCCAAAAGAAAGCGATCGCCGGCGGCATCGCGCAGAAACTGCATGGCGCTGCGCATTCGCGTTGCCCGTGAACGCCCTTCGCGGTGCTGAATCCCGGCCGCGTACAAGAAATCCAGCTTGAGTCCTTCAAAACCCCAATGGTCCAGCACGGTTTCAAATACGCGGCACAAATGGTCGCGCAGACCGGCATGGTCTGGATTGAGCGCGTAGAACGTGCCGCTCCACAACGGGTTAAATCCAGCGGGAACCAGATTTCCCTGCTCGTCGCGCTCCGCCCATTCCGGGTGCTTGCGCAGCAATTCGGAGCGCTTTTCGGCCACAAAAGGCGCCAACCAAAGCCCGGGTTTGAAGCCAAGCGCTTTGGCCTGGTCAGCAAGGGGTTTAAGCCCATGCGGGAACGAGGGGCGCGTGCTGGTCCAATCGCCGATGCTGGGCTGCCAGCCATCGTCAATTTGAAACCACTCCGGTCGGGGCAGCTGTTGCGCCAAATCCTGCATTTCTTGTTCCAGCAGCGCGGCACTGATGCGGTTGTAGTGCCGGTACCAACTGGTCCATCCCGTGGTCAGCGCCGGGGCAGGTCTGGCCTTACAGGACATAGCCTGAAACCAACCCTCATAAACCGCATGTTCTTCGCCCTCTGCCCAAAAGAGCGCCAGCAAGGTTCGGGCGAAGGGCGCTCGGGGCCTTGTGGCAAGTTGCTCGGAGGCTTCCCAGTTTAGCGGGATATCCCGGCTTATGGTAAACGAAGCAGCCCTTGCCTGAAGCGCAAAACAGGTGTAGGCATCCTGCTCGTTCAGGCTGCCCAGGAAGCCGATGTTGTTTGGTTGATGCCATGGGCTAGCACCAGCACCGGCACCGCCAGCACCAGCACCAGCACCAGCACCGCCACCACCAGCGCCACCAGCACCACCACCACCAGATTTTTGCGCAGGCCAGGAAGTCCAGGACCAACTGTGCAACGCACCGGGTTTGCCGCTGGAGGCCACCGCAACGCCATCGCCGTAAGGATGAAACAACTTGCGGGCAATCCAGCGGGGGGAATGCATACGTTCTGTTATGCCGAATTCCCGGCTCTCGGACCAACTTTGCCAACCATTGCAAAACATAGCGTCGGGAATCCCGTCTTTTGCTGGCATTACCAACCTTACCTTGCTGATTTGGAACGCTCGTTCTGCTTCGAGCACCACTGCAAAACGCCAGCCACAGCCTTCTGGGGTTAAGGCGACGCGGAGCAGAAATTCCGGAAGGTCGTTGCTCGAAGGGGGAGGCCCTTCGCCCGAAAAATGCTGCAGGGTGTGCGCGTCCAGTTGCCCCTGCGACAGCGCGTCTGCCAGCGGTATGCGCCAGAATCCCGCCAGCGGTACAACGCCGTTGGGGCTTTGCCAGCTGATCTCCATGACACCATTGTTCCAATCGGGGAAAGCGGGCAGGAGCACGGGGTGCAGAAATCTAAAGGTGATGCGAGAGCTGAATCAGGCTTTGGACCGCAACTGCTCGCCCATCCAGTCAAAAACGCGGGGCAGCAATTCGTCCAGATGCACCGAGCAGGTATGGTCGGCTCCGGGCACGAATTCCAGCGTGGTTTGCCCTTGGATAGCCTGGCATATGGAGCGGGCTTCTTTGCGGTCAACCACTTCGTCTTCTTCGCCGTGAATGATGTAGGCCGGGCACTGGATGCGGCTGACGACATTGGCCACGTCCATGTTTTGCAGCATGGCGTACACTTCTTCATCGGTGCTGCAGCCGGACCATTGGAAGGTGCGCTGCTTCATCATAACCGATAAATTTTTATACACATTGCGCAAATGCATAGGCGCGCCGATGGTGGCTACTGCGCGAACTTTGTCGCTCAGCCCTGCGCTGTACAGCGAAGTAAAACCACCGAAACTGAAGCCGAATGCACCGACCGCGTCGTGGTCAATGCTGGGGTGCTGGGTCATAAAGCGGAAGGCGCTGCCGATGCACAGCCGGGCCGCGCGCTCGGAGTCCAACAAGTTGCCGGTCATGCCGCTTTCGCCGAAGCCGGGTTGATCAACGCTCAAGGTAGCGATGCCGCGCTCCAACGCGTAATCCTCCACAAAGACCATAAATTCTTTTACAGAATCATTTCCCTGGAAGATGACTACCGCCGGACAGGGTTTGTCCATGTTTTCGGGCAAGCGCAAGTTGGCTTTTAGCTTGCCGCGGGGAAAGGGCAAATCCACTTTTTGGATCTGCGGAATGTGAAATCGCTTAAACGATTCAAAAGCATCCAGGGCCAGTTCATAATTGCGCCGTTTGAGCGGGCCGCGTTCCAGCGGCCAATCGGCCACCAGGTGGTAAATGGCAGCGCGCAAGTATTTGTCTTTGGCCGTGTAGGGATCGTCCTGAGCCTCGTGCTCTTGTGCTTCGCGAAACAAGTTTCGCCCTAAATCATACCAGGAACTGTGAAACGATCCGTTAAAGTTTCGCGCATTCTCCAACGCCAGAATCATCTCATCGCGGTCGGCACCAAACGATTCCAGCGTGTGGAAAAACATTCGGAACAGGGGAAGCCGGTGCAGGATGTTGTAATCCAGCAAGCGGTTAGCGATGGTCAACTGGGTGGAATGCGGCAGTTTTGAGAAGAGCTGCTGCGTCAGATTCATAAAGAGAGAGATGGATCAACACGGAAAGCCCAAGCCATCCGACCCGATAAATGTCGGCAATTCACTTTGCAAAAGCAATTTTTGTCAGAATGACACGAAGGGTGTTGATCTGCGCGTAAATACGCGTAATAAAACTATTCTATGACGGTATAGTTTTCTCGTACTTGTTTGATACTGAACGCATTAAAATGCCACCACTCGTTTGGGATACCTTGAAATCCCCCGTATTTCATGACTTCCCGGAGCAATTTTCGGTTGGCGAGCTGCGTTTTGGACAGTTTTCCGGCCTTGCGGAAGCGTTCCTCGTGCCTGGGCTGCGACATTTCGCTAAAATGGTCGAAGGGGGTTCCCATGTCCAGCGGCTGACCAAGGGCATCCGCAATGGTCAGGTCAACAGCAGCTCCGTAATTGTGCAGGGAGCCTTGGGCCGGGTTGGCCACATAGCGCGCCTCCGGGGTTCCTTGCACCTGGTCCCACATCGCTTGTTGCACCCGAATTGGACGCGCTGCATCGTACACCAGCAGCCGGTAGCCCGGATGCCTGCGGCTAAGCTCGTCCTGGGCCATGCTCAGCATGGCGGCAGCTTCCAGCAGTAAAAAGGCCTGTTTCAGATCGCCATAAATGGCTGTGTCCAGAAAGTTGTTCGGGGTAGCGTAGGCCAGGCTGACCTGTATGGACGGGTCCATGTCCTGCACATTGACCAGGCCGACACGGTGCATATCGGCAGCGAGGCCGCCGTATTCTTCGCGGACCGGGATACGCCGAAAGCGCTCCAGGGCAGCTTTTTTTCGCGTCAGGATGGCTTCGCGGGTCAATGGATCGGGTGCATTGGACGGCGGCTCCGAGCAACTGCTCAACAAAACCAGCAACAACAGGAAAGCATAGGTCAGTAATGAAGGCATGGATAACGCAAATGACGGTTCAGCCAGCCAATATTCCGCCCTTTTTTTGCTTCGGCCATTTTGATGCAGTTTTGACGGGTCTTTTTCTGCAAGCTTTGTGGAATAGCCCTGAGATTTATCTTGCCTATGCTCCAATCGCAGTACCCCCTGTTTCCCCGCTCTCTCTCTCTTGCTCTTGAATTTGGCCTGCGAAGTGTTTTGCGTCAGCACGCCAGGCTGGTTGTGTTGCTTTTGTTCGGTCTTCTCTACACGGCCAATGCTTCTGCGCAACAATCCATATTGTATGGTACGGTAACGGATCGCGAAACCGGCGAGACGTTGTTGGGCGTGAATTTGCTGTTGGAAGACAGTACAGGGACCACCACAGATTTAGAAGGTAGGTATCGCCTCGCGCTGGATCCGGACCGGCAGCGCTTTTCGGTGAGTTACCTGGGTTACGAACCCCAGAATCGCACGGTGTCTTTGATGCCGGGCGAAGAGCGGCAGTTGGATCTGCAACTGATTCCCAAAACCCAGGAATTGGCGGTGATGGTCATCTCCACCAGCCAGTATGAGAAAAGCCTTGAGGAGACCTCTATTTCCATTGATGTTTTGCCATCGCGGCTCATTGCCAACACCAATTCAGTCACGTTAAACGATGCCCTCCAACGAGCCCCGGGCGTTTACCTGCTGGACGGGCAGGCCAACATTCGCGGCGGAACAGGGTTTACCTATGGTGCCGGAAGCCGCGTATTGCTGGTGCTGGACGATCAGCCCATGCTCACTGCCGACCGCAGCGATGCCAAGTGGGCGTTCATTCCTATGGAAAACGTGGAGCAAATTGAGGTGATCAAAGGCGCCTCTTCAGTGCTTTATGGGGCCTCTGCACTGAACGGAGTCATCCACGTGCGCACCGTTTGGCCGGGTTCCAAACCGGAGACCGGCGTGGAAGTGTACACGGGCGTTTACGGCCGCCCTGATTCTGCCAATCGGCAGTGGTGGGATTTTCCTCCCTATACCGCCGGGGCCAACCTCTGGCATCGCCGCAAGTTTGACCGGATGGATTTGGTGTTGGGCGCACACGGTTCGCGCGAGTTGACCCACCTGGAAGGGCAGGAAAACACGCGGGCCCGCCTGCACGGGAAACTGCGTTTTCGACCTAAAAAAAATGATAACCTGAGTTATGGTTTGGGTTTCATGGGCATGTACAACGACGAGAGCTCTTACCTCATTTGGGCCAACGAAGACTCCGGGGCCTACCAGCCATTCGGTGGCACCGAAGCCCCGCTGACCACGCTTCTGGATTGGAAATACGCCTGGTTGAGTTTGGATCCCTTCCTCACAGCCTTTGATAAAGCCGGGGGAACGCATCGCGTTAAAGGACGTTTGTACAACAACTACACCACCTATCCGGATACCAACGGCGGCTCATGGCTCAGCAATATTGACTACCGCTACCTGAAGCCGTTCTTTAAATCCGTGAATGTCACGACAGGTTTTCAGGGTTTTTACTTTCGGGTTCGGGACGGCAACCTGGGTGCGCACACGGGTGTTTTAGGCGGCGTTTACTTTCAGGTGGACAAGGAGTTTTTCAACCGCCTGCAAGCTGATTTTGGGTTCCGGATGGAATTTTATGATACTGACAGCGCATCGGGTACGGGCAGACCCATTCTCAAAGCGGGCCTGAACCACCAGGCTTCACCGACGGTATTTTTGCGAGCTTCGTTTGGGCAGGGCTATCGTTTCCCCAGCCTGGTAGAGCGTTACAGCAGCACCAATGTTGGGGCCCTTCGCATTTACCCCAACGACACGCTTAAACCGGAGTACGGCTGGAACGGCGAACTGGGCCTCAAACGCACCATTACCGCGGGCAATTGGCAGGGTTATGCCGACGTGGCTGTGTATTGGACCGAGTACTTCGACATGTCTGAGTTTGTCTTTGACAATTGGGGTGGTCCCGGTGCCGGAGGGCTGGGTTTCAGAACCATTAACATCAGCCGTGCGCGCATGTTGGGCAGTGAGTTTACCGTGCAGGGCAGTGGAACCATCGGCCAGGTTCAACTCAACCTGATCGGGGGCTACAATTACGTGTACCCGGCCGACCTGTCCGCTGATTCCTCCAACCGCAATGCAGGTACCTTTTTATCCAATGCCGTACGCGGTTTTGGGCAGGCAGATTCCGCATTTCTGAGCGGTTTACTGAAGTACCGGTTCCGCCACATGGCCCGGCTGGATGCCGAAGTGGTGTGGCGCAAATGGCGGGTGGGCGCTGATATTAATTTTTACTCCTATATGGAGAGAATTGACCCGGTGTTCGAAGATTTTGGCATTCCCCCGGGCATTCCTGAGTTTCGGGAATCGCACAACCAGGGCGATCTCATCCTCGGCACGCGGTTAGCTTTCGCCCCGACCGAAAACACCAGCATTGCCGTGCTGGTCCGCAATGCAACGGATCGGGAGTATGCGTTGCGTGTGGGCAAACTCGATGCTCCGCGAAATTTCCGTTTGCAGTACCGAATGACCCTTTAACGGGCCCTACAGGATAACTTTCCTGCCAAAAGCATTGGATGCTTCCCCAGACTTCGTATTTTGAGGCTGGTTAGGGCCAGAAAATCCAGACCGGCCCTTGTTTCCATCATCTTACCAACTAACCAACCCTTTCACCTATGCAGAATTTTCTTCTACGCACAGCTTCCGTGGCGGCCATTACCCTGGCTTCCATAAGCATGCAGGCTCAGGCCGTTAACTGCGGGCGCACACTGGCCAGCGCAGGTACGCTGACCGCCACAGGCTCGACAACTATTGCACCGGGCTCCCCGATCGTGCCTCCATCCCTTGCTGGCTACACGGCAGGCCTTCCCAACCGCGAATACGCGCTGTTCAACCCGAATGATTTGGTGTACAACGGCGACTCCACCATCGTTGGTGGTCGCTTTTTGGCCGCAAACCTGACCGGTACGTTCAACCCTTCCACCTACGGACTGGGTGATGGCGACCAGGTTTGCATGTACTACATCAGCTATGATCGCGCGGTCATCCGCAATGCCGTTGACCAACTGTTGAACGGTTCATTCCTCTTCACACCATGTTGTGACCTGATCCCCACTTTCGTGCCGGATCTGGGTGATGTTTGCGCGTTGTTGAACGCTGCTGGCATTACTGGCCCTTCCAGCGTGAACAACCTCAACGATGTGTTCAACGTGGTTAACGCGCTGGGCGGATCGCCTTCGCTGGAATCGCTGCTGGCTACCATTGACGTTGAAATCAACCCGCTGATTGCCAGCGGAACGCCTTGTACCGGCGGCGCAGAACTTTGCTACACGGTATCCAACGCCGTATGCTACGATATCGAAGCTGCTGGTTGTTCCACTGCCGCTGCACCAACCGGTCAGGCACACACCGTGCTGTCCAACCGCGTTCAGCTGAACTGGGTTCCACAAGCTGGTGCTGTGGCTTGCCAAGTAGGCGGTAAGCGTGTTCCTACGGGTCCTCAGCCCAGCGTGAACGTAACCGGTGCGGTCATCAACACCACCAACGTTCCCTTCGCTGTTGCAGGAGCAGGTACCACCTGGACCTGGCGCGTGCGTTGTGCCTGCACAACCACCCCATTGGCTGTTAGCCCTTACAGCGCTTACGGCGATACCTTCAGCATTCCTGTGGCCCGCGAGGCTTCCATGCTGGACCTGAACCCCACGTTGTTCCCCAATCCGGCTGCCAACCAGTTGACCATTCAACTGAATGCCGCTCAGGATCAGGAAACCACCATGACGGTACTTGACCTGATGGGTCGCGTGATCGAAAGCCGCGTGGTTAGCGTGGCCGCAGGGGTACAGTCCATCAACCTGGACGTTACTGCTTACACCAACGGCATGTACTTTGTCCGCATTGGCGAAGCCGAAGCGATGACGTTTGAAGTAGTCAAGTAATCGGGATTCCGAACTTAACCCAAAGGAAGGGGCTGGCTCGTATGAGTCAGCCCTTTTTCTTTTGTGCAGGGTTTGTTCATTTCAGACCGCGGCGCTTCATTTCTGTGCGAATGAGCCCGAGTTCGCGGCCCATTTGGCCCGCCACTGAACTGTTCTCTTCAGCGCGCCGAATCAGGTAGGGGATCACATCGCGCACCGGCCCGTAGGGCACGTATTTGCTGGCGTTGAAACCCGCTTTGGCCAGGTTGAACGAGATATGGTCGCTCATGCCGTAGAGTTGCGCAAAGTGCAACGCCGGGTGATGCGGATCAGCACCCCGATCAAGGGCGCCCTGTGCCGCCAACATGCAGCTTGTTTCGTTGTGGGTAGCCACGCAAAAGGCAATTCGGGGGAAATGCTCCAGGCAGAACTGCAACGCCTGGTCGTAATCCCGGTCGGTCGCGGCTTTATCGGGCTGAATCGGGGAGGGGTACCCCAACTGTCGGGCGCGTTCCCGCTCTTTTTCCATGTAAGCGCCGCGCACCAGCTTAACCGCAAACACATAGCCGCCCTGCTCCGCCCGTTCATGGGCCTGTTGCAGGTAGGCCAGCCGGTCGTGCCGGTAGAGCTGGGCCGTATTGAAAATGACCGGTTTTTCGCGGTTGTACCGGCTCATCAATTCCTCGGTCAGCGTGTCAATGGGGTCCTGGATCCAACTTTCTTCCGCGTCGATGTACAGCGCCACATCCGATTGTGCGGCGGCCGCACCGATTTGATCCAGCCGTTGGCGGAGGCGGGCAACAGCAGCCTCTTCGCCCGAAGACAGCGGTTGGCGGGCATGCATTTTTTCCAGCAGGTCGAAGGAGGCATAACCCGTCACTTTGCAACTGACGTAGGGCACCTGCCGGTTTCCGTTGGCAAACGCGATGGCGCGCCGCTGTTCTTCCACATTTTGATCAAACTCCGCTTCGCTTTCTTTGGCTTCCACGCCGTAATCCAGAATGGTGCTCACCCGGTTTTGGGCCAGACGTTCTACCAGCGGGGCCGTTTCGGGAAGCGTTTCGCCCCCGCAGAACTGCTGGTAAATGGTGCGTTTAACCAATGTTTTAACGGGCAAACCAATCTGAAAGGCAATGCGGGTCAGGTGGGTGCCCACATCCACCACCGTGTGCGAATTCATGACCCGAAACAGCCAGTAGGCCTTGCGCAATTCGCGGTTGCTCTTGCCGGCAAAGGCTACTTCGGTGTTGTCGAAGCTGAGCGCGGTGGGGTTGGAGGTGCTGGCCATAGGTTGAAATGGCGGTCCTTAGGTGGCGGCCGTTTGGCCGTTGGTGCAGGAGCCCATGCAAAGATAGTGCAGGCCTGGGGCTGCACCACTGCGCGGTGCGCGATGAGGTTGGCCTAAATTCTTGCCTTGGCTGCACGGCAATGTGCTCCGAAACCTTAGCTTTGGACCAATGGATAATATGGATATGTTGGGTTATGCCGGGGCAGGGATTTTGCTCGGGTTGATTATTGGGTTGCTGATCGGCGCCTGGCGAAGTGGGGTCAAACTCCGGGCAGCCGAGAAGGCCGCTTTAGCAGCAGCAGAAAGCGCAAGGGCGGCCTCGGAGCAGCGCGTGCTGGATGCGCGCGCCATGGAACAGGCGCAGGCCCGGCAACAGGCCATGGATTTGGAAGCCAGGCTCCGCGTTGAAGCGGATCGGCAGTTGCAGGCTGCCGCTGATGCCGCAGCCGAAACGGCTGCGCAGACGCGCGAACTGCTGGTGGCCGAGCGCAACCGCATCCAACAGGAGCGAGACGATACCCGTGTCGAATACCGAACCCTCACCGAAGCCCGCGACCGGCTTGCCCTTCAGCTGGAGCGCGAGGAAACGGAACGCCGGGCGCTCGAGCAGCGAATGGCGGAAAAGCAGCGGGAGTTGCTCGAGACCCAGGAGCGCCTTCGACTTGATTTTGAAAACCTGGCCAACCGAATTTTTGAAGAAAAGAACAAGAATTTCCAGGAGCAGAGCCGCAAAGAGCTGAATGATGTGGTCACGCCGTTGCGGGAGCGCATTCTGGAGTTTCAACAGAACATCAACCGGGTGCATGTGCAGCAGAGCGAGCAAGGCGCGCAGTTGAAGGAGCAGATTTTGGGCCTGACCAGCCTGAACAAAGACATGTTGCAGGACGCGCGCAACCTGACCAACGCGCTCAAGGGCGACAGCAAAGTGCAAGGCAATTGGGGTGAAATGATCCTGGAATCGGTGCTGGAGAAGTCCGGCCTGGAGAAGGGTCGCGAATATGTCGTGCAGGCTTCGGCCATCAACGAAGAAGGAAGGCGCCTGCAGCCTGACGTGGTGCTGCACCTGCCCGGCGACAAGGTTATCGTGCTGGACTCCAAGGTGTCGCTTACTGCTTACGAGCGCTACACGAGCACTGACGATCCTGCCGAGCAGCAATTGGCCGCCCGCGCTCACCTGGAATCGGTGCGCAACCATTTTATGCTGCTGTCGGCAAAAGACTATCCGTCGCTTTACGGGGTGCGATCACAGGATTTTGTGCTCATGTTTATCCCCATTGAACCCGCTTTTGGTCTGGCGTTGCGCCAGGACGATTCGCTCTACATGAAGGCCTTCAGCAAAAACGTAGTTTTAGTTACGCCCTCCACACTTTTAGCTACGTTGCGCACGATCAAGCATATCTGGAACCAGGAAAACCAAAGCCGCAACGTGATGATGATTGCGTCTGAAGCCGGCAAGCTGCACGACAAATTTGTCGGGCTGATTGAAGACTTGCGTAAAGTTGGTGCCAATCTTGACCGCACCCAAAGTGCTTACCAGGACAGCTTCAAGAAATTGAGCGAAGGACACGGCAACCTGATACGGCGGGTGGATATGCTTCGGCAGCTCGGTGCTAAAGCGAGCAAGGAAATCCCCGCCGATTTGCGCCAGCAGGCTATTTGGGAAGACGAAGAATTGCCGACGTTGGATGAGGCGATGGAGGAGGAGGAATGACGGCTCCCAAATATTCATACAGCCCAAAATTATATTGTTTCCAGATGAATCCTCCATGCCTGATCGCCAGTGCCGTGTCCAGTTGATGGGCTTCGGCCAGATACCATAGGCCAGGTTGTGCTGCGGTGTCGCAGCGCAATACTTCTTTGCGTTCCCGCTCAATGATGTATGCGGTGGCCAGCGGGAAATTGCCCGCGTCGCGGATGCCAAGCAGGCGCAGGGGATGGTCACCAACAGTTTGGACCACGCTCAACCCTTGTGCTTTCCACTGGGGCGCTTCGCCCTGAATGGCCCGCTGGGGAAGCACCACGGCATCAAAAACCAACCGCCCCAGAATGGCCAGGAACAGCAGCCTGCTCAGCGCGTTGTAGCGGGGTTGCCAGCGGTACAACAACCAACCGGATGCCGCTCCCGCAGTAATGCTGGCGGCAAACCATAGGGGATGCAATGCTGTTGGGCTGTTGATGAAAAAGGCGGGAATGGCGGCGATGGTAAGCGGTATAAGCACACTGAGCACCCGCGTTAATGCTTCGAGCACCTGGTGCATGCGCAGGGTCCGGTTGCCTGGCGCCAGAGCGCTGGCGTATGCCCAGACCAATGGCATTATCAAGAGCGGGTAGAGCATGTACACGTAGCGGGGCCGCGTACCTGGTGAGATCCAGTAGATCCACACGTTGGCCAGCAGCGCGATCAGGCAGAATTGAAGGAAGGGCTTGTTTGCGATGGCTTGGCGGCCCGCCCGCGTCAGCGCGAAAGGCACAAGCAGCGCAGCGGGCAGCATGTTTTTCAGGGTGTCGGGCCAGAAGAGCAGCATGTGCCGAAGCAATTGCGTGCTGTTGTGCTCGCTGGCGGTTCGTTGGCTGCTTTGGTCAAACAGGCCGCGGAGGTAATGCTCCAGATCGGCTTGTTGCGAATAAGCGTAGAAGTACGCACCCGTGAGCGCAGCAAAAGCGAGCAGGCCCAAGGCATGTGCCGGGTGAAAAAGGGCTTTCCACTGCCGGCGAATGCCGAACCAGCCCAGGAACGTAAAGCCCACAAACAGCGGCGATGGAAAGCCTTTGGTCAGGAACCCAACGGCTGCGAGCAACCAGGGGACCGTGTAGAGCGCCCACCATCGGCCTTGGCGGTCATAGTGGTAAACTGCCAGGATAGAGCCGAGCGAAACCAGCGAGTAGAACAGGTCTATTTCGCCTGTTGTGGAAAAGTAATAGTAGATGTCTGCGCAGAGCACGGTGAGGATGCCTGCTGTGATGGCGGTGGCGTGGAGAGAGGCTTGTGCGGAGTTTTGCTGCGCGGGCTGGGGAGCAGGCTGTGCGATGTTTTGGATAGCGCTTTGGCGTTCACCCTCACCGTGCGACAAACTGAACCGGTACACCAGAAAACCCATTCCCAACAGCGAGAGCACGCTCACGGCGCGCGGGATCCACTCCGCATAGTGTCCGCTGATCCGATAGCCCAGCATGAGCAACCAGTTAAACACTGGTGGTTTGTTTACATAAATTTTACCGAGTTGTGTTGGCACAATGGCGTTGTCGCGGAACATCATTTCCATGGCCACGATAGCGCGTCTGGGCTCCTCGAGGTAAGCCGGTGAAGCCCCGAGGTTCCAAAAAAGCGAAAACACCAACAGCGGAAGGGCCACCATCAGGAAAAGGCGGTCGGGGTAGCCGGGTTGTGGGGAGGCCATACGCTGGCAATATTATGTTTCTTTGCGCGGATGTTGGGCAAATTCAGCTTTCTGACGGGCAAGGCAGCGCGTATGGTGCTGCGCTTGCTTTTGTCTGCTTTGGCCCTCTGGCTGGTGTCGCGGCGTGTGGATTTGAAAGAGGCACTGGCCCTGATGAGCCGTTTGCACCCGGGCTGGGTAGCGCTGGGGGTGGGGGCATTCGCCTGCTCGCACCTGGCCTCTTCGGAGCGTTCGCGTTGGTTGTGGCGCGCGGCGGGGGCGCCGTTGTCCCGGATGGAAGCCTGGCGGTTGTATTGGCTGGGGGCGTTTTACAGCTTATTTCTTCCCGGGGGGGTGGGGGGGGATGGGTACAAAGTTTACGCGCTCAAACGCTATGGGGGGGTATCCCTGGCTTCGCTGGTCAAAGCCGGGCTGCTGGACCGGGGCTTTGGCGTAGCGGTCATACTGTGGCTCTCGCTTGGTTTGGCTTTGCTGGTCTTGCCGCTTCCCGCCACCTGGATCTACCTGTCGCTGGTTGCCCTGGTGCTGTTCTTCCCTTTCGTTTGGTTGGGCATGCGGATATTTTTTCGATCCTTTTTACCAGTCTTTTTTCAGGCATTGGGGTACAGCGTCGTCAAGCAGGTGCTTCAGGCCTTCGCAGCCATTTGCCTGCTGCTTGCAACCGGCACGGCCTTTCACCCCGCCTATCCGTTGGCTTTTCTGCTGTCCTCCCTGGCTTTATTGTTGCCCATCTCCGTTGGCGGCATGGGCGCCCGCGAACTGGTGTTGAGTTACCTGCCGCCGGAGTTCCCAATTAACGAAGAAGCGGCCGTGGCCATGAGCCTGTTGTTCTTTTTGCTCAACGCCGTTTTCAGTTTAGCAGGGGCTATGGCGAAGGGCCCCAATACCGCGAGCAAGAGCGAGGCAGGTTGATGAGGCGTAGCCTTTCAGGCAGGGTGCTTCTGCGGCTTGTTTATTGCGCTTTTGTAAATGACAATTGTCGCTTTGGTTGTGCTAAGTGTCCGATATTTGATTAACTTGGCTTAATGAAACGGCAACCAACCCAAGAAGGTGCTGGTAAGGCGAAGAGGGGGCAGTCGGTCCCCGCTCAGTCAACAGAAGCCAAAGCAGGAAGGCAGACCACAAAGAAAAAAGTGGTCAAGTCTGTTCTTGCCAAACGCGCTGTCCGAGGCAAAGGTGGGGACCAATCAACTACTCAAAAAGATTCACCTAAGAAGCCGATCAACTTCTCCAATCAGCGTGCCGGAGCTAAACGTACACTGGAGCTGATAGAAACTGTTCGAACAGGGATTCCGTTTGTTGAATTTCAAAAGCTCGTAGAAACTATGCCTTTTACAATGGATCAATGGGCGGAATTTCTTCATGTTTCCTTGCGAACACTGCAGCGAGCCAGAAAGGATGACCTGGCCTTTCAGGCGCTTCAGGCAGAGCGAATTATAGAAATTGTTACGTTGTACACGCATGGGATGGAAGTCTTTTCAAATCAGGATAAGCTGAACAAATGGATGGGGACCAGCACAGCTGCGATGGGAGGGAAAGCCCCGCAGGAGTTGCTCGATACCAAGCTCGGTATAGGATTGGTCAATGATGAATTGGGCAGACTTGAGCATGGCATTCTGGCATGATTGTCTTTCGTCTCTCCAAAGGCCGGTATAAAAACGATCTTTCGGGAAGAGGAGCTGAATGGTATGGTGGCAGATGGAACAGCAAAGGCACTGCTATGCTCTTTACAAGCCAAACTCAGGCGCTGGCGCTTTTGGAAATTCTGGCAAATGTGGGGAAGGAGAGCATGCCTGAAGGTTATTTTCTGATAGCGATTTACTTGCCAGAAGAAGCTGAGGTGCCAACCTTGGCCCATTCAGACTTACCTAAAGACTGGAATGCTGTTCCATTTGCTACCAGTACCCAACACATGGGTGACCAGTTTGTCAGGGACGGGCATTTTCTCGCAATAAAAGTTCCCTCTGTCCTTGTACCCGGTGATGGCAATATTTTGATTAATCCGAAACACGAACAAATGAAGGGTGTTAAAATTATTGCGCAAGACCCCTTTCGATTGGACCCTCGATTTTACACGTGAGTTAGTTTATCTATATTATATATAAAATAAAAGTTTTATAAATATAAGTCTGTTTACTGGGTGGTAGAACCCAATCCCGCTCCTTGTTTAAACGGCTTCCTCCCAAATACCCCATGCCGCCTCTGCCTGGCCGTACAACATGGCTAAACCGTTTCCGGTGGCAGCACCGGCCAATTCGCCCTTGGTCAGAAAGATGGTTTTGGCGGGGTTGTACACCAGATCAAACAACAAGATTTCAGAAGATATCAATTCATATGGTATTTCAGGTCGGCTAAGCACATCAGGGTGCATGCCCAAGGGGGTGCAGTTGATGATGACGGGGTATTGCCGCAATACCTCGGCGGTCAATTCGCCATAGGTGTAGTCAACGCCGGAGCCATGGGCCCGCGAAACTGAGCGGGTTTGGAGCCCAATCTTGCGCAGGGCAAAATGCACCGCTTTGGAGGAGCCTCCGGTTCCGAGCACCAGGGCGCCTGTGGGCTGCTGCGAAAGGCCCTTCGCCCAGTGGTTCAAAAGCGGTTGGATGCTGGCCAAAAATCCGATCCAGTCGGTGTTGTAGCCGGTTAGCCGACCATTTGGTCCGAAGTGGATGGTGTTGACTGCTCCGATGGCGCGGGCATCATCGTCAATGGCATCCAGGTAGGCCATGACGGATTGTTTGTAGGGAATGGTGACGTTCAGGCCGCAAAGGTTGGGTTCGCGGCGCAACAGGTCGGGGAATTCTTGAATATTGGCCAAGGGAAATGCCTCGTACCTGGCGTCAGCGATGCCTTCACGCAGGAATTTTTCGGCAAAATAACCAGGGCTAAAAGAATGCGAGAGCGGGTAACCGATGAGGCCAAAAACGCGGGTGTCGCGGGTCATGGCCGGCAAATTACGCTGTCTTTTTTTCCTTTCCAGACCCCAGGCTTTCAATGCCCCATACCAATGCGGCACCGACCACGATGAAGACAAGGGCTATCCAGAATTGCTGGTTGATAGCAGGCATAAGCCATTCGTACCCGGTGTCAGCAACTTTGATGGACCCGTCAGGCAGAATGCGTTCTTCGGTCAGGATGGTTTTCCAAGGCCAGATGATGAGCAATGACCCGGCAACAAACCCAGTGAGCAGACCAACGGTTTGGTCGTGAAAGCGCTTGAGGACAAAATCGAGCAGGCGGCTGAACGCCACCAGACCAATTCCACAGCCCAACATAACTGGCAAGAGGATACCAAGGTCTCGATTTTTTGCTGCCTCCAAAATGAGCCAATAATTGCCCATGATCAGCAAGACAAAAGAGCCGGAAAGCCCAGGAAGGATCATGGAGCAAATGGCCACGATGCCACAGACAAAAAGATAGGCGAAATGAGTGTTCTCTGTGCCCGGCGTGAGCAATGCAATGCCCACTGCGATCCCGATACCGATCACCAACATGGTCACGACGCTGATGGTCCATTTGCGGACAAACCGAAACACAAACACAATAGAGGTTAGGATTAGCCCGAAGAAAAACGCCAGGGTATAAACTTGATAATGCTCAAAGGCATAGCTCAACACGGCCGCTAACGACACCACAGCCAGGGCAACACCAGAAAAAAGCGCCACCAAAAAGGGCAGGTTGATGTATTGAGAGAATTCCCGGAAACGACCGCTGAAAAAGAGCTTCACCGCACCGAGGTCCAGCGATTTTAAGGACGTAATGAGTTCATCAAATACGCCCGTAATGAATGCTATGGTGCCTCCGGAAACGCCGGGAATGACGTTGGCTGTGCCCATGGCATAGCCTTTGGCGGTCAAAAAAGCATACTCCGTCCAGGAGCGGTTGGAGCGGGAAACTTGGCTCATAATAAGGGGTGGCCTTTAAGGCGAAGGGGGTCTGATGCGGCTAACTGCGGTTCTTCAACCTCCAGCCGGTCTTCCGATCGGTCGTCAGGGAGTAGGGTTGCTTGCTTCCACTTCGTGGGTGTCACGCTTGGTGAGAAAGTGGTCAAAGGTATCGCTTCGCAGGCCCAGGCGCAGCGTTTCCAGCGGAATCACTTCAGCCGGGGCAATATTGCCCAGGTTCACGTTGGCGCCAATGAGCTTGACGAACCAAACCTGCTGCTCCTTCATCGGCGCTTCCCAAATGATGCGTTCTTCGGGAATTTTCGTGAGGATTTCTTCGATCAATCCGGAGCGCACTTCACCGGAACCGCGGTAAATGCCTACGGTGCCGCTTTCGCGGGCTTCAGCTATGACTTTCCAGGCACCGGCATCCAGTTCCTGGCGCATCAGGCGAATCCATTTGTAAGGGGGCAGGATCTTGTTGGCGTCTTTGGAGCCTACTTCAGACAGCACCGTCACGTAGCGCGACAGTTTGCGGATGTAGTCGCATTTCTGGTCGTGGTCCAAATCGAGCGAGCCATCGCTGACTTCGGTGTATTCCATGCCGTAGTGCTCAAGCAGCCGAAGAAAATCGTCAAACTGGCCACGCGCAATGAACGCTTCGAACAACGTGCCTCCAAAATAGACGGGAATGCCCGAATCCTTGTAGAGTTCCAGCTTGTCTTCCAGGTTGGGGCTCACGTATGAGGTGCCAAAGCCGAGCTTAACAATGTCGATGTAGGGCTCGCTGACTTCGAGCATGTCCTCCACCTGGCGCAGGCTCAAGCCTTTGTCCATGACCATGGTTAAGCCGTATTTGCGCGGCTTCAGGCTGCGGTCGGGAATGTCCGCAAGGTTAAACAGGTATCGCATACCGTGGTGCTTTTAGCGTTAAAGGTGCCAGCAATCGTCCTGCTAGCGGTTGTACTGCTTGATGAGGTCCAGGACCAGCGGGTCCCTTTCCAATTGGGGAAAAAGCTCAAAGAGCACGGGATGGGCGGGAGCGTCAAGGTCCAGGGCGTGTTGCAGGCTTTCGCTGCCTTCCCGGCCTCGGCCGGAAATCATGAGGCATGCACCGAGGACGTAATGGAGGAGGGCCAGGTCGCCGCAGTGGACGATGGCTTCAGAAGCAGCCATAACGGCGGCTTCACGGGCGCCGGATTCAGCCAGCATACGGCTGTACTGAACCCAATGAGGAGCATAATCGGGCCGGATGCGAAGGGCTTCGCGGTAACTGACCAGCGCTTGGTCAATATGGTCTAAATCGTATTGTAAACGACCAAGTTCTACCTGGTACTCGGCGTGGTCGGGGTCCAGTTGAATGGCCTTTTTGAAGTTGCGCAGGGCTTGTTCCCGGTTGTTTTGCGCCAGGTAGGTGTGCCCGATGCGCGAATAGGCCTCGTGGAAGTACGGATCCAGCTGGAGCGCCTTGCGGTAGTGGTGGCGAGCGCCCCCCCATTCCTCCAATTTTTCGCGGCAGGAACCAATGCGGAAATACACTTCTTCGTCGGGTTCGTTGCGGTCAATGGCCTGCAAAAAGAGCGAAATGGCCTCGCGGTAACGCCCAAGTCGGTAGAGGGCTTCGCCGGTGTCGCGGTAAACGGGGCCAAACTTCTCTTCAATGGCTTGCACAAACTCGTAGGACTCGATGGCTTTTTCAAAGAGCCCCATGCCCGCATAAGCTTTGCCCAGGTTGTACCAGGCCAGGTAGGCGTATGGGTGCCGATCGATGATCTGGCTATTGAGCGCAACGCTTTCCTCGTATTTCTCTGATATGTCCACGCAATACCAAAGCTTGGTCAGCGCGTCTTCCGATTCGGGGTTGAGGTCCAGAGCCATGCGGAGTTTTTCGAACATCTGGTCAAAATCTTCGAGGTCTCCATAGACTTCGGCCATTTCTACCAGAATTTGATCGTGCTCCTCCAGGTCGGCGCGTTCCAGCGCTTCTTCCAGGCACTTGATGGCCTTGGGGTATTCTTCTTTCTGCACGTAAAGGTCTGCGCGCAGGTAGTAAATCTCAATTTCGGAAGGGTCGTAAAGCGCGGCTTGATCGGTGCAGATCATGGCCTCGTCAAAGCGGCGCATTTCAAAAAGGACGTCTGCTTTGCGGATGTAAAACAGTGCGTTGTAGGGATTCAGCTCCAGGCCGTATTCGGAAGCCTGCAAGGCCATTTCCAGTTCGTCCTGGTCCTGGTAGTGCTCGATGATCTGTTCCAGGTCTTCATCGTCGAAGAAGGCCAGAACGTCTTCGGCCAATGCGCGTTCAAAACGGGTAACCAATTCCCGGATTTCACGACCCTCTCTTTCCCACGCTTCGCCTTTAAACATAGACGTGCAAAGTTACGCAACTGCTCGAATCTACGGCTTTTGTTCAATTGGGTGCAAAGGAGATACCCACATGCTATTAACATGTTCATTGTCAATGAGTTAGATAGTATTTTTGAACGTGTTGCGCCCCTTTTCCACCGGGTTGCCCGATGCCTTTGTGGGGTGTTTTGGGGCCTTTTCGACCGGAATTGGACCCCCAGACCAGCCGGGCATTCGCTAACTTTGGCCAGCCAAACCGGCCCTTTTCGCCTGTTTGACCGCCTCCTTAAAGAGAGGACCAACTTTATCGATTATGGAAACCATGCAATCAACTACACTGACTTTTTTGTCAGAACTCGGGCTCCGCGCCATGAATTCGGGCACCTCGACGGGCCAACATTCCCTCAAAACCGGCGGTGAGCGGCTGGAATCTTTTTCGCCGGTAGACGGGCAATTGATCGGCGCAGTAGAGGCCACCACCGAAGAGGCGTACCACCAAGTGGTTCAGAAAGCACAAGAGGCTTTTCTGGAATGGCGAACCTGGCCGGCGCCCCGACGCGGCGAAGTGGTGCGTCAAATTGGCCAGGAACTGCGCCTTCACAAGGATGCGCTGGGGCGTTTGGTCAGTTACGAAATGGGCAAAAGTTTGCAGGAAGGGCTAGGCGAAGTACAGGAAATGATTGATATATGTGACTTTGCTGTTGGTCTTTCCCGGCAATTGTATGGACTCAGCATGCATTCCGAGCGCCCTGGCCACCGGATGTACGAACAATGGCATCCATTGGGCGTGGTCGGCATCATCTCGGCTTTCAATTTCCCCGTGGCCGTTTGGGCCTGGAACAGCGCGATCGCGTGGGTTTGCGGTGACACCTGCGTGTGGAAACCGTCTGAGAAAGTGCCGCTGACCGCGGTGGCCTGCCAGTTGATTACCGCCAAGGTTTTTGCCGCCAACGGCGTGCCGGAAGGGGTGTCCTGCCTGGTCAATGGCAATTATAAAACGGGGGAATGGATGAGCAACGACGCGCGACTGCCGCTCATCAGCGCCACCGGATCCACCCGCATGGGCAAGCTCGTTGGCACTGCAGTGGCTGCGCGCCTGGGCCGCTCGCTGCTGGAACTTGGCGGGAACAACGCCATTATCGTGAGCGAAAAGGCCGACCTGGATCTGGCGCTTATGGGCGCTTTGTTTGGTGCTGTGGGTACAGCCGGTCAGCGCTGCACCACGACGCGCCGCCTGATCATTCACGAATCGGTGTACGACTCGCTCCGGTCTAAATTGGTGGCCGCTTACGGGCAGCTCCGCATTGGTGACCCGCTGGATTCGGCCAACCACGTCGGTCCCCTGATTGATCGCGGGGCTGTGGAACAGTACCTCCAGGCTATTGACCAAGTCAATGCCGCAGGTGGCCGTTTTGCCGTGGAGGGAGGCGTGTTGCAAGGTCCCGGCTACGAAAGCGGTTGTTTCGTGAAACCCTGCATTGCCGAAGTAGAGAACACCTGGCCGGTGGTGCAGCACGAAACCTTTGCGCCAGTTCTTTACTTGATCAAGTACCGCACCCTGGAAGAAGCCATTGCCCTGCAAAACGGAGTGCCTCAAGGGTTGAGTTCCGCTATCATGACCCGCGATCTGCTGGAAGCCGAGCGTTTTCTGTCTTCGGCAGGCTCGGATTGCGGCATAGCCAATGTAAACATCGGCACATCGGGTGCGGAGATTGGCGGTGCCTTTGGTGGCGAGAAAGAAACCGGGGGTGGCCGCGAGTCAGGCTCCGATTCCTGGAAAGCATACATGCGCCGTCAAACCAATACCATCAACTACACCACCAGCCTGCCGCTGGCGCAGGGCATCAAGTTTGATCTGTAACGCTGCTATTTTTGGTTCAGGAAGCGGGGTGCTTCGGCTTTTTCTTCAAGCCCAAAAGGCACCTGTTGCTTGCTAACCCAGCATGGCGTTAACCGATCCCATTCGCGTGTTGCTACAGAGCCCCCTGGCACCAGAACTCTTCTGGTCCTGGGGGCTTTTTGCCCGGGATTGCCAGGTTGGCTGGCAGCCGGCTTTGCCATCCGATCAACCAGGCGATCCCGGTGTTTTGTGGATTTCTGAGGATCCCCGTGCAGACGTGGTGCTGTCTGCTGCTTTTAGGCAACTGGCGGAACTCGGTGATTGGGCTTCGGAGCGCGTCATGCCGGATGCGCCGCTGTTGCGGGCAGAGAACGGACAAGAGGATCCGCTTTCCACAGCTTTTTATCTGGTCAATAGCTTGCAGGAGCACGGCTCTTCGGCGCGGGATGCTTACGATCGATTTCCTTATGCTTCAAGTTTGCAGGCCCGTTTTGATTGCCTGGAAGAGAATCTTGTAGGGCAGGCCTTTGATCGCCTCTATGAGCGTTTGCGCGAGCGTTATTCCTGGCCTGCGCGTATTGCTCCCCGCAGCTTAGTAATGCTTTCTCACGACATTGATCTGGTGTATCGGGGCTGGCGTGAAGACGGCAAGCACGCGCTGCGCCACGGTCAATGGGCAAGGGTTGCAGGCTTGCTCTGGCGGCAAGCCGCTGGCCGTCCGGATTGGCTAAACATAGAAAAAGTTATGGATGTGGACCAGCGTTGGGGCATGCCGGCCACCTTCTTCTGGATACCCCGCAAAGCCCGGCGCGGCGAGGTAACCCCGGATGCTGATTATTCGCTGGATGACCCGAACATACGAAAGGCTATGCAGGCTGTTATGGCAACCCCTGGTTTCTCGCTTGGGTTGCACGCCAGCACTGGGGGCGCGATGGCTGCGGAGTACGCCGGGTTTCCCTATCCGGTGACCATTAACCGCCAGCACTTTTTGAAGTTTCGGCTGCCGGATCATTATGAGCAGGTAGCGCAGGCCGGCCTGGCAGCAGATGCCAGTCTCGGATTCGCCGAGCGGCCGGGTTTTAGAAACAGCTACGGCATGCCGTTCCGGCCCTGGTCGTTCAAGCGCCGCGAGCCGCATCGTTTCGTGGAGTTTCCGCTTCACCTTATGGACGCAACGTTCAACCATTATTGGCTCGGGGGAAGGGCCCCTGAAGCCAGAGCAGCTTTTGCAGTGGAGCGCGGGGTGGCTTTCCTGGAAAGGAACCAGCGCGGTGCGGTGTTGTCGCTGTTGTGGCACAACAATTACCTGACTGGGGGCGCTTACGCGGCTTTTGGCCCGGTGTACCAGGCCTGGATGCAGCGCTGCCAGGAACTGGGTCTCCTTGGGCTGGATTTGGAGAGCGCATTGGGACGCTGGGGGGCAGGCGGCAAGGGATAATGGGCCCATTGTTTACCGGGCATGGAGCCGGGCACCACGCCGGACCTCAAAACCACGCCGGACCTTCAACCCACGCCGGACCTTCAAACCATCCAGTAGCCATCGTTTCAGCCAAAATTGGCCGCCTGCTGGCTTTATCTGCAGGTTGTATGCCTGTCACAACCCGGTTGTTCTGCTTTGCCTTTTTTGGACCTGTTGCATTAAGTTGCTCTGGAACAAAAGACCCTTTCGACCTATGGACATTCCATAGCATGTGTTAGGGTATGGTTCTGCAATCATGGTTTCGAAAAACACCACAAACTCCGCTCTATTCCTGGTAGTTTGCCTCCTTTTTCCCGCTGTGCTGCACGCGCAATGGGTAGAAGAGGTGCTCGTTCCAGCCACAGAAGATGCCACCGTGAGCAGCCTGGATTCTTCGGCCAACTACGGGGATAATCCCGATCTGATTGCGCTGGCCTGGTCAGCGAACGACCGCGATTTTGTGTTGCGAAGCCTGATGCGGTTTGAACTGCCGGAATTAGCCGAGGGCGAAATCTTACTTGGCGCAACGCTGTCCTTGTTTGCCACAACAGGCAGCACCAACCCAAACCACTTGGGGTTTAACGACGCGCTCATTACCCGCATTAACGGTTCCTGGACCCCCAATGACGTGACCTGGCAGAACCAGCCACCGGTGGTGACGGATCACGCCGTTTTCCTTCCTCGCAGCGACGCTCCGGACCAGGATTTTACCAACCTGGATGTCACAGGGTTGGTGTCGGACATGTTGAACGAAACCGGTACCGCTCCTCAGGGGCTGATGATTCAACTGCAAAGCGAATCGGTTTTTCGCAGCATCAACTTTGCTTCAAGTGATCACCCGGATGCCTCCAGGCATCCGCTGCTGACCTTGAACATTCAGCGCGTGGGCAGCACCGGATTTGGCAGCGTTGTCCAGCCTGCGGATTTGCAGGTGGCTTTTGGCCCCAATCCGCTGCAGGATCAACTCTCGCTGACGCTTCAAGTGAAATCCGCTCAGAGTGCCACCCTTGAAGTATACGATGCCAGCGGTCGGATGCTGGAGCAGCGTAACCTGGGCAAATTATCTTCAGGCGAAACAGCCTTGTTGCTTCCTGCCGCGGCCTGGCCATCCGGATCGCTCCTCTTCCGTGTCGTGCTGGACAATGGCGCAGCAAGCCCCATGCGACCCCTGTTGAAGCCTTGATCCTACTACGAGGTTGGTTTAGGCACAACGAAGGATTCTTAATTGGAAGCGACCTTAATCCTTTGGTCCGAAGCGCTTCCAAAGCTTGACCAGCCTTTCGTGCACATCTTCAGAAACCCGCAGTGGTAAAATGATGCCCAGAAAACACAGGCTTACCAGCAGGGAGCCAAGAACAGCATCTGCCCAAACATTGCCCGTGCCTCCGGTTAAGCGCATCAACCCTTCCAGCACACCCCAGGCCAGAGCGGCAGCGAACACCGCTCCAAGAATGTTGCGCGAAAAAGGGAACAGCCCAAAGGCCCGGTAAACGAACAGCACCCGAAGCGTATTGGTGGAGAGGATGGTGATCAGGGTAGCGAGCGCTGCCCCTTGAATGCCATAACGCGGGATGAGCCAGATGTTGGTCCCGATGGCTACCGCTGCCGTTAAGAGGTTTCCAATGGCGACAAAGTGGTACTTGCTGGAGGTGGCCAGAATAGTGCCGTTTATGCCTGTAGCCATGTCGTAAATGCGGGCGATGCCCAAGGCTGCAAAAACGCTGATGGCTGGTGCAAAGGATGCAGGAATCAGACTGAAGAGCGCCCCGGTACTGGCATACAGCACCAGAAACACCCAGCTGCTCACCACAAAACTGTTGACCGCTACCTGGCGGTACAACTTGTTCATGGCGGTCATGTTGTTGTTCTTCCAATGATCTGCCACCAGTGGACTGGCTATTCGAATTAAGGAACGGCCAGGAGCCATGATGACGGAGCTCAGGTAGCTTCCTGTCATGTAAATGGCCACAGCACCCAGTCCGATTTGTTGTCCGATCATAATGGAGTCTATGCTGGTGTACAAGCGCGCCGAAAAGTTGGAGAGCAGGGTAATGAACCCGAAGCCCAACATCTGCTTAAAAAGCGGTCCCTTGAAAAAACCGGCAACGGGTTTGAACAGCCAGTCGCCGGTCCGGACGATCCAGATCGCCAGCAAAACCGTTACCATACAATTAGCGGCTGTAAAGGCCAGGTAGAATTGGTGGATGGAAATCCAGCCAAACGCATAGAGCCCCACAGCGAGCGTTATGAGCAGGCGCAAAACCACTTCCTGCAGCACAGCAGAAGCTATGGTCCTGTAGTTGGACTTGGCGTAAGCTTCCAACAACAAGAAGTTGAGCGAAAAGAGGATCAGCGGATAGAGCAGGGCATAGTACTGGGTGAAAAGCAGCGAGTTTTCGGCAAATCGGGCTTCGACTGCTCCGCGGAATATCCAAAGAACCAGCGCCACGATGCCAAAGCCCGCGCCGCCGATAGCCAAAAAACCAAACAATGCCCCGCCGTGTTGGGTCTCTTTGTTGCGGAAGTAGGGGAAATAGCGAAGCAGCGTATTGATGCCGCCCAAAGCGCCAAACTGCGCAAAAACGGCTGTTACAGCCAAAAGCAGTTTAATGAGGCCGACCTGCTCTTCATCAAGCAGATTTCGGAGCAACAGAAACTCGTTGACAAAGCCAATGAGAATGCCTGCAAAGAGGATGGCCGTGTTGATGGCTCCTTGTCGGAATACGATACCCATAGACTGCATGCCGAAGATAGGCTGCTGCCGTCAGACCGGCGGAGTTTCCAGCAAGGGTGCTACAGAGAATCCGCAGGCATCCCTGAGGTATGTACAAACGGCTGTTTCGGTTCGTTTGGACGACCAGCGATGGGAATAAGCCAGGACAGGATGCCCTGTCCCGGCTTATTTGGTTGTTGCGTCATCCCGTGCAGGGTAGGCCTCCGCATGGATTTAACGGTCAGGCATGACACCACTGCCTGCGGCATCAGGGCTGAAGGGTGCTGTTGCCCCTATTTCAGGATAAAAGACCTCCGACAAGGTCCAAGTACCCCCTATAAGCTGGTCGGCCAGGTCAGAAAGCGAAGCGGCAAGACCTTTCTTCCAATCAAACCCCGCCAAAAAGCCCATAGCATCAGCCATAATCAATTGGATCCAGTCAATATAGACCCCTGTTTCAGGATGCGGCGGCAAGTTTGGTGTTGGGTTCCAGGGCTGGTTGCTGTAATCCACGCCATCGAAGGTAGCGCCCGTGTGCAAGGCAAAACTGTAGCGGAAAATGCTGCTCACGCCCAAGGCGTGCTCCAGGCTTCCGCTCCGTTCGTCGGGATCAAACCCCAGTAGGGCAGCGTCGGTGGCATTGAACAAAGCATTTGCTGCTGCAAAGTCCGGTGTGTCCATAGCTTGGAGTTCTTCGGCCAGGAACTGCCAGGTTGCCCGGGCCAATTCGCCTGCCCCGGCTGCTTCGGCTGAATCGAGCTGCTGCTCAATCGGAAGGCCGCTTAACCCGGTGAATTCCCGGAAGGTCTCCATGCCAGGGTAGCCCGTGTACTCCCCCATGATGTTGATCAGCTGCTTATAGGTAGTGGATGGGTTCGTGCTCAGGATCACGTCCTTAAAACCCTGGTTGTGCAGCCGGCCATACCGGTGGTAAGGATTGCTCCCTGCGCTTCTTTGTTCGGGTGCGGGAACTGCCCCCGGATCAACCGTGGCTTTGAGGTAGGGATAAGGATCGCGGATTGGGCCCACGTCCTCTTTTTTTGAACAACTTGCCAGCGTTAAAGCGAACGCCAGCATAAAAAATGCGTATCGGTACATGATGCTTGTATTTAATCGTGAACAATTGATTATCCGGATGAATAATCCGGGACCAAGTTGCGCGGTTAAAAGGCCCGATACTGAAAATTGCCTCGCGGGCTTGCGTAATGTGGACAAGTTGCCTGCTGCTTACCTTTGCCTCTTTCCAGATAGCTTATGATCCTCAGCTCTGACATCAAGACTGCGCTGGTTCTGGCTCCCCATCCGGACGATGGAGAGTTTGGATGCGGTGCCACGCTCCGTCGCCTTCACGAAGAAGGCATTGCGGTTTGGTATGCAGCTTTTTCGCCCTGCATAGAATCGCTGCCGGCAGGTTCAGCGCCGGATCGCTTGTGGACAGAGCTCACCAGGGCGCTGGGGCACTTGGGCATTTCGCCTGAACGAATCATCCGGCACGATTTTGCGGTGCGTTATTTTCCGCGCGACCGGCAGGCCATTCTGGAAACGCTGACGCGTTTAAAGACACAGCTCAAGCCTGATCTGGTGCTGATGCCCAACAGCATGGATTTGCACCAGGATCACCAGGTCATTTACCAGGAAGGGCTCCGCGCCTTTAAACACAGCCGCCTGTTAGGCTACGAATTGCCCTGGAACAACCTAATTTTTCGCTCGGATTTTCACATGCGCGTGACCGAAGCGCAGCTGGACGCCAAAGTGCAGGCCGTGCGGGAGTACGAAAGCCAGCGCAACCGCATCTACAGCGATCGCGATTTTTTAATTGGCCTGGCACGGGTTCGCGGGGTTCAGGTAGGCGCAGATTTTGCGGAGGCTTTTGAGACCATCCGCTGGATCGGTTGAGGAAACCACTGGCTGGATTGGTCGCGCGTAGTCTATGAGCAGGTTAAAAGTCTCTTTGTAGCCAAATGGAACCTCCGCTAACCCAACGATCGCAGCCAGGCGTCCGCCGTGGCATCTTCCGGCGCAAGAACAGCGTCCTGTACCGCCCATTCCATATCATAACTTATCTTATCCATAAGTTTATTTATGGGGTCGAAAAGGATAAATGAAGTGCGGTTGGAATCAATAGAGACAATGGCCGTGCTGGTGTGCAAACTGTTCTGAATCCACTCCCATTGGCCGAGCGCTTCATCTTTGCCGGGCAGATCCTGAAACGCGTAGCGGGTTTCGAGGCCGGGACGCAACCAGACTACTTCGCCAGACGCGGTGCTGGTGGCCAGCAAACCATCGCCGAAACTGCGGCCTCCGTGCGGGTTGCGCAGGCCGGAAAGCAGGGTTTGCGCCGATCCGTTGCGGGCGATGCGCAAGACACTTCCCTGGTGAAAAAAAGTGGCGAGCCATTCACCCGTTTGCTCGCCATCATAGGTTACACTATTGATGAACGCCGCCCGTCGGGCCGTGGGAATGGCCTCAAGCGGAGGGTCTGGTACCAGCATGACAGCGCGGCCTTCGGCCTGCAGCCGCTCGGCTTCCCGGGGCTGACGGGTCAGGATAACCGGGCCGCCTGTTGCCGGATCCAGCCCCTGATTAAAGCCGTGCTCCCAGGCCAACCAGGAAGCAGTCTGCTCCGCGCGCAGCACGTCGAACTCGGCAATGTAATCAAAGCCCGAGGACGAGACCAGCAGCACACCGGGTTTTTGCGGGTGAAACTGCACGGTGTGCAAATACGAAAACCAGGGGTGGCGCAACGTGCCTTGCTGCTGACCGATGCGCCAGTGCACGGCATTTTCAGCGGCAATGGCCAGCGAAAGGCCGGATTGCGCAGCGCCAGACCCCGCCAAGCCAGAACCCGCCAAACCAGCATCGGTGCCAGTCCGTCCAACCTGCCGCGCATCAATCCCCCGGGGCTCGGTGAGCCGGCACAGCACCTCGGCCCGCTCCAGCACACCAGCCCGAAGCCGCACGCGGACAATTCCCCCCGGCGAAGGTTCCCGTCGCTCAACACTTCCGGCCACACCAGAAGCCTTGCCGCGGCTGGCCAGGTAGCGCCGCCGGATGGCCTGCAGGTCAAAACTCTTGACAGTGAGCAGCAAATCCAGGGTACCATAGAAATGGCTATCCTGTTTGTAGGTCGAAAGGGCCTCGCTGCGCCGCTGCAACGGCTGGTCCGTAGAAAAGGAGTTTTGGTTCACGCGCGGGAATTTAAGCCATCCAAAATAGCCGCCAGATTGCCCGTGAGCGAACGGCGGCTGAAGCGAAGGTAATCTCCACCGGGTTCGCGGAGCGGCAGTTGACCGCCGGACAACCATTCGACATAGGCGCGGCGAAGCTGCAGCACCATGCCGTCCTTGTCTGTGTACCCCAACATGGGCCCCCGGCCCGCCTGGCGCATAATGCCGGCCGCGTCGCCGTCTTGCGGGCCAATGGCCAACATGCGCGTGTTGCACGCCAGGTATTCAAAAATCTTTCCGGTGATGATGCGCCGGTTGTTGGTGGCATCGGGAATCACAAACAGCAACATTCCCGCCAACGCCATGCGGCGCGTAGCCTCCTGGTGCGCTACGAACGGCTCGTGCTCCAGATAGTGTTCCAGTCCTGCATCGCGCACAGCCTGGGCCACACCGGGGTCCAGACTGCCCGTAAAGTGCAGCCGGAAATGGCGGGCAAAACCGGGGTCGCTGCGCACGCATTCGGCCAAGGCCTGCCAAAGCGCAGGCACCTGCTGGTTGGGCTTCATATTGCCCACATGAACAAGCTGAAAAAACTCCGACGGTTCAAGCGGCCCGGTGTACATATCCTGCTCGTCAAAACCGTTGTAGAGCACACTTAGGGCGCGGCTGCGCCCTCGGAACTCTTCGGCCATGCCTTCGCTGACCACGGCAATGTGGTCGGCCGCTGCCAGCACCTGGTCTTCCATGCGCTGGTCAACCCGTTTGGTGCGCGCGCTGCGCGGAAAAAAAGCGTTGTAATAAACCGTGGTCCAGGGGTCCCGGAAATCGGCAATCCAGGGCAGCCCGGTTTTGCGCTTCAGCTCCAGCCCGGCCAAATGGGTGGAATGCGGCGGTCCCGTGGTGATGAAACCGCAAATCTTTTCGCCCGGCTCCGCGCCCGCACGCCGCCCGGCGGCAATTTCCGTCAAGGCCGCTTTTACCGCAAACGGTTTCCAACCCACCCGCGCATCAGGAATAAAAAAGTTGGCGCGCACCCATTTAGCCAGTCGCTGCACCGGGCTGCGCGAATCTTTAAAGCCCACCATGGCCACCGGAACCTCCTTGCCCTTTTTGCCGGTCAACCGGTTGTACAGGGCGAAGGGCTCTCGTGTCCCGGTGCGAATGACGTGCAGGCCTTCGGGAATGTCGCCCAGCAAGCTCTCGTCACGGTAAGGGTAGGCGCCATCAGCGGGGGTGATGATGATGGGTTCCCAGCCGTACTCCCGCAGGTAACGCGCAAACTTCAAAAAGCGCTGCACGCCCGGACCACCAGCCGGTGGCCAATAATAGGTCAGCAGCAGGACACGGCGGGTGCTCATCGCCAGGCTTTCACAATCAGGCCGGTGCCCGTGGGGTGTTGCTGCCGGACATCCATGCTGTTCAGCACGTAGGCAATTGGGTACACCACCAAATAATACAGGGGAAGGACCACAAAAAACAAGCGCGAGGTATTCAACAATACCATAGGGTTTTTCATGGAAAGACGCCAGGAGAGCGAACCGGGTTTGCCGTAATTGTACGACGCTTCGACCCGCTCAAAACCGGCACTGCGCAGTTTGTCCTGAATTTCCTGAATGTTGTAGCCATCGCGAACATGCTCGCCGATGAACGAAGCTTCTTCGCCCACGCCTACATCACTGCCGCCCTGATCGGACGGTGTGGAGATAAGCACCATGCCGCCCGGTTTGAGCGACCGGTGGTAATTGCGGAACACCTGCACGTCTTCGAGCACGTGTTCCATCACGTCTACGCAGAGCACAAAATCGTAGGTGGCATCGCGGTGGTACACCACCAAATCCTGCACCTCAAAGTGAACGCGGTCGGAGCGTCCAATCCGGGCGAAAAACGCGTTGCAATCGGCAACCTGTTCCTCCTTAACATCAATGGCGGTGATGGTCCAGGCGCGGTTCATGCCGCTCAGAAAGTAACTGTACTGCCCGAAGCCCGCACCGGCGTCGAGAATGTTGGCGGGCCCATTCCCCCGCGCTGCCGACCACTGCCGAATAGCTTTGTGCACGTGCCAGGTGCGGAGCAACAGCAGGTCCAGCAAGCGGTAGAACAACTTGCGCAACAGCGGGTGCCGGTTGAACACCTCGCCCAGCGAGCGTTTTATGGGATCGTATTCCATGAGCGGTTAGGGCTTAGGAGGCTTGGGGGTCGCGGCGGCTTTGGCGCCACCACATAAAAACCCCGCCAGCCACCAGCAGCCAGAGCAGGATGGAGGAGGCAAAAGAGAGCTTGACGCCCTTGTCAAACGAAGGGGGCGCAAAGCGGAACACCAATTCGTGCTGGCCCGCTGGCAGCGGCATGCCGCGCAGAATGTAGTTGACCCGGATATGGTCCACCGGTTGGCCGTCCAGGTAGGCCATCCAGTCGATGTTGCCGCGGTAATGCATTTCAGAGAAGACCGCGAACACCGGATTGGGGTTGTTGACCGAATAGGTGAGTTCGTTGGCTTTGTAGTTGGTCAGTTCAATGCTACCGGGGGCACCGGGCGTGAAATTGCCCACCGTAGCCCGATCTTTTTCGCGAATGACCACCGCCTTCGCCGGGTTAAGCGTGCGCATGGCCGCCATTTCCTCGTCCGCATTTTTGGCCCAGATGATGCTGTCCACTGTCCAGGCATTGCCCAGCGCTCCGGGGTTGCGCTGCACCTGGTTGTTGCGGTTGACCACGTAGCGCGTGTTGAGCATGTTCAGGATAGGCAGCGGGAAACTGTATTGGTTTTCGCTAATCAGGTCCTGGTAGCGCCGCGATTTTGCGCCGTGGTACCCGCTCACGGCGTGGTACGTGTAAGGGGTCATGCCGTCCTGGTCCAGGCGAATGTTTACGTTCAACACGCGAAAGTGCGGGTCGGCATCTTTGATGACCGGTGTGCCCTGCCGAAGGCTGGCTTCATAATAACCCTTATCCTGAAAGTTGTCCTTGTTCAGGTATTCGGTGTTGATGGTCTGCAGGTCAATGAGAATGAGCGCGCTGATGCCCAGTGCGGCATAGCGGCCAGGAACCTTACCGCCAATGGCAAACCACAATAGCCCAAACGCCGCTCCCACAAAGGCAAGGCTGCGCAGCGCATCGGCGCGGATCATGCCTACGCGGTCCTGGCGGATAGCGTCAATGTAACTGGCCAGATTGGGTTCGGCCGCCAGCACATCCGCTTCGCGGAACGAAGCGGGTTCGTACAACACGCCCGCGGTCAGGGGAATGAGCGACAGACCCAACACAACAGCACCGGCAATCAACAGAGCTCTGCGCTTGGCAGCTTGGTCCGCCTCGCCGAACAGCAGGTTTTGCAGCGCAAAACCCGCCAGCAGCACAATGGTCAGATCCGCAATAACCATAGCCATCATCACGGTTCTGAACTTGTTGTACATCGGGAAATGGTCGAACAGGAAGTAGTTGAAGGCTGGGAAGTTTCTTCCCCAAGCTAAAAACACAGAGAAAACCGTAGCGGCGATGAGCCAGTTTCGGTAGCGCGGCGGTGCAGTAATGCACCCCGCAATAAAAAGAAAGATGACGATGGCCCCCAGGTAAATGGGCCCGCCGGTAAACGACAAACCGCCCCAGTATTTGCTGGCCAACTGGGCGTAATTCTGCACGTCCTGTTCGCTGGTGCCCGCACTCATCATGCGGCGCAGCATGTCCACGCTGGCCGATTCTTCGTCAGCGGCAAAGTTTTGCTGGCTGGCCCCGCCTACATAATTGGGGAAAAGCAGGGTGAGCGTTTCACCGATGCCGTAGCTCCAGTCAAAGGTGTAGTCGCGGTCAAGGCCGTTGCCCGTGTTGGCTTCGGTGCCTTCGGGTTGACCAGCTGGTCGGCTCAATTCTGATGGGCCCCGGATGGTCCAGGGGGCGTATTCCAGCGTGGTCAGGATGCGGGTAGCGTTAGCGCCAATGGCCAGGCCGCTGATAAGCCCGAATATTGCCAGCGCTTTCGCAAAAGGAACGAGCCGCCCTTCTCTCGTTGCAAAAATAGCTTCTGCAATGGTCCAGATGCCGATGAGCAGAAACATGTAGTAGGTAATCTGCAGGTGGTTGACGGTGACCTGCAGGGTCATGGCAATGGCGGTGAGGATGATGCCAGGCCCAAAGCGTCCGCGAAAGAGGTAGTGCAGGCCTGCGATGACGAAGGGCATCAACGCCACCGCGTCGGATTTGGAGTTGTGCCCGGCCTCGATGAAGGAAATAAAATAGGTACTGAGCCCATAGGCGATGGCGCCGGAGACGGCTACCCAGCCGTTCATGCCAAAGGCCAGAAGCATGACGTACGCGCCGAGCATGGCCACAAAACAGAAGCTGATGGGCCGCGGCACAATCTGGCGCAGGAAGCCGAAAAGGTTGCCCGGCGTTTTCATGGAGATCTGGTAGGCGGGCATGCCGCCAAACGTGGAATTGGTCCAAAGGGGCTCCTCGCCGTATTGGGCGCGGTGGTCGTGGATTTCTTTGGACATGGCCACGTATTTGAACGTGTCGCCTTGTACCAGGATTTTGCCGCCGAGCGCCGGGTGGAAGTAAGCAGCCGAAAGGGCGAAAAAGGCAAGCACGGCAGCCAGGTGCGGCAGCAGGCGTTTAAAGTCTATGTTGCTCGGAGTGGCCATAGGGCAGATCAAATTGGTCTGGACGGGCCAGGGCATTTGCCCGGACCGGAAAATTCAGCGCCAAAGGTACCAAAAAGGCCCAACGGGGGCGGGATGCTGGGGTTTTTAGCGATGCCCCTTAGCTTTGTGGCTTATCCTCCTCCTCCCCATGAAGACCCACAAAATTTTATTGACCGGTGCCGGCGGACAAATTGGCATTGAGCTGACTGCCCGCCTGCGCGAAAAGTACGGGCGCGATGCCGTGTTGGCCACAGATGTGCAGGTTTCGCCGGTTTTAGAAGCCGATGGTCCTTTTGAATTGCTGAACGTGACCGATGGTGCTGCCCTGGAAGCGTTGTTCGCCCGTTTTAAGCCCACGCAGGTTTACCATTTGGCGTCGTTGCTTTCCGCTACTTCGGAGCGCAAACCCCAACTGGCCTGGGAAGTGAATGTCAACGGTTTGTTGCTGGTGCTGGAGGCCTGCAAGGTTCACCGTGCGCGCTTGTTTTGGCCTTCGTCTATTGCGGTTTTTGGGCCCAATACGCCACGGATTATGACTCCGCAGCGCACGGTCATAGACCCTTCGACCATATACGGCATTGGCAAATTGACCGGCGAGCGCTGGTGCGCCTACTACAAAGCCAAACACGGTTTGGATGTGCGCAGCCTGCGCTACCCCGGCTTGATCAGCTACGCGGCTTTTCCCGGCGGAGGCACCACCGATTACGCGGTGGATATTTTCTTCCAGGCTGTTCAGCAGGGCACCTACACCTGCTACCTGGGCCCGGATACGGCCCTGCCGATGATGTACATGGACGATGCCATTCGCGGTACGCTGGAATTAATGGAAGCACCGGTGGATGCGCTCAAAACGGAGGAGGGCTACAATTTTGCGGCGTTGTCGTTTACGCCCGCAGAGCTTGCCCGCGCGATTCAGGCACAAATGCCCGGGTTTGCCATGGATTACCGCCTGGACGAGCGCCAGGCCATAGCTGATTCCTGGCCAGCCAGCATAGACGACCGCGAAGCGCGCAGCGAATGGGGCTGGAAACCGAAGTTTGACCTGCCGGCCATCGTCAGCACCATGCTGGAAGGGGTATCGCGCAAGTTGGCGGCAGAGGCCCGGTAGAAAGCTGCGGGTGTATGGCGGCAGCGGAGGGGTGTTGCTGCGCCGTTAGTCCGTTAGGCCGCTAGTCCGTTAGTTCGCCTAGTTCGTTACATCTACACGGAACGCAAGCCGCTGCGACGCATTGTTGACCCCATCCCAGGCCTGAACCTGGAAAAGGTACACCCCCGGAATCAGCGTAGTGGGAATCGTGTAGTTCATGTCGTAGGCAAACGCGCTGCCCGTAGCTGCCGGAATTGTGGTTTCCGTGGCCGTGTACTGGTTGCCGTTAGCCTCCCGGATGTACGTCAGTTTAACCGCCCCGTTGCCACCGTCGCCCAAGGCGCGGTTGTCGCTGACCGTGCCGCTGACGCTCACTTGTGATCCCCGGGCCAGGGTCAGGTTGCTTCCGGGCGAAGGGCTGTTGAGTTCCAATTCCGGAGCAATGGAATCTTCAGCATGGTGCAGGATAATGGAATACACGTAAGCCGTGGGATCGCTGTTGCCGGCCTTGTCCACCACTTGCAATTGGAAATGGTATGTTCCGCTGGTGGGGTTGGTCGGGGCTGCCAGCCGCACCGAATGTTCCAGTGCTGTGCCGCTCAGGTTTTCGAGGCTCAGCACCGACCAGTCTTGGGTGTTTTCGGTTGTTTCGGCCGACCCCGCCAGCCGGGCATGGCCGTGGCAGTCAAAATTGGCGTGGATGTCCACTTTAAGTTGGCTCAGGGCTTCGTTGTCGGTAAGCAGCAGGTCCAACTCTAAGGTGTCGCCGCCGGTCAGGTGGTAGACGGTTTGCTCCACCTGGCCGCAAATGGTGTCCGGGCGGGGGGCGGGAGAGACGCGCAGAAATTGCAATTCAGGCAGGTCTAAATCGGCGTTGGTGCTGCACCCTGCTGGGAGCAACAGGCTGGCTGTGGCCAGCAATGTTGCTGCGGTAAAGGGGGCCTTTCGCCCGAAAAAAGCGAGAGAAAATGCGGGAAAATTCATGGTTAAAGGGGCAGCGCAAAGTCCGTTGCCGATTATTCAACAAATTTAATGCAACTTTGTTGCAAATAGGGCGCGGGAAGTGAGAATGTGCTCGCTTTTTTTTTTAAGTTCAGTTTTATGCAGGTTTTGGGTTTTTTGGAGCTGGCGGCAAGGCTTTTGGCCAGCCGACGCGTACTTTTTGGACCCGTCTTGGCGTGTATGCTGCTCTTTCCTTTATTGGCGAAGGGCCAGGCTGCTTTGAGCGGCAGGGTAACGGACCGTCAGGGTGCGCCGTTGCCAGGGGCTACCGTGCTGTTGTTGCCCGATTCGCTCTATGCCGTGACTGATGGCAACGGATTTTTTGCGCTGAACCCGCGAGCAGAAGGAAACGTGGTGCTGCAGGTGCGGTTTATTGGCTATCAAAGCCTGGAGACGGCGCCCATGGCCTGGCCCGGTGCGCCGGAATTGACCTTGCGGCTGCAGGAGGCTACGGAATTGCTGGAATCCGTGGTCATTGAGGAGCAGCACGACCACTTAGAAGATGAATTGTCCACCAGCCACCGCAGCCGGGAATGGCTGGAATCGGGCGACCGGAGTTCGTTTGCCGCCGCGCTGGAGCGCGAGCCGGGCATAGCGGTGATCCGCACGGGGGTGGGCATTGCCAAACCGGTCATCCGCGGTTTGTCCAGCCAGCGCATCATTGTTCAGGATCAGGGGGTCAAGCAGGAGGGCCAGCAATGGGGCGCCGACCACGGTTTGGAAATTGACCCTTTCGCTGTGGACCGCATCGAGGTCATCAAGGGCCCGGGTACGCTGCTGTACGGTTCTGACGGGTTAGGGGGCGTGATCAGAATCCTGCCGGCACCGACGCCCGAAGACGGAGTCTTGGCGCTGGGCATAGAAACGGTGTACCGCAAAGTGAACCAGCACGCCGGGGGAACGGCCTATGCCGCCTGGCGCAAGCGTCGTTTTTTTGTTCAGGGCAGGGTCTCTTCTCAACAGTTTGGCGACTACGCTGTACCCGCTGATTCCTTTGTTTTTCAGGGCTTTAAGTTGCCTATTGAAGAGGGTTTGTTGAAGAATACTGCCGGTCGGGAAAACGCCTTTCACCTGACCTCTGGGCTGGTTGGCGCCCGAAGCCTGACGCGGGTTAACCTCAGCCGATACAAGCTGGATGTGGGGTTGTTTTCAGGTGCCGTCGGCATTCCGCGCAGCTATGCCCTGGACCCGGACGGCGACCGCCGCGACGTGGATTTTCCCAGCCAATTAGTGGAACATTGGAAATTGGCTGTCAATCACCGGACCAATTTCGGGGCCAATCTGTTGAGCGTTGATTTTGGGGTTCAGCGCAACCTGCGCCGGGAGTTTTCTTTTCCGGAGTTCCACAGTTTGCCGGTTTCGGATCCCGGCAACACCACCGCCCTGGAGTTGTCGCTCTGGACCTACTCCCTGAACGCGCATTTTGATCACCAACTTTCCTCCAGGCTGAGCACGACCTACGGCGTTGATGCGCAGGTGCAGGAAAACAGGACGGCCGGTTTTGAAACGCTGCTTCCCGCGTTTCAGTTGTTCCGAGGGGGGCTGTATGCGGTTGGGGTGCGCACCTTATCTCAGGATTCGCGTTTCACGTTTGGCTTGCGCTTAGACGCCGGAAGCAACGACTCCAAAGCGCAACAGCGCTACATCTATACTTCGTCTGGCGAAGTCAGCGACTCGTTGGGTTCCGCTGCCCTCGCGGCGAGTTTCGGAAACTATTCCCTCGGCATTGGCTACAGTAAGGAATGGGCCGGGCGCGGTTTGTTGTTGCGCCTTCACGGTGGCAAAACCTTTCGCCTTCCGCATCCTGCAGAAATGGTTTCCAATGGGGTGCACCACGGCACCTTCCGGCACGAACAGGGCAACCCTGATTTGAAGTCGGAGCACGGATACCAGTTTGACGCCGGGTTGGAACGCAGCAACGACCATTTTTTCTGGACGCTGTCCGGCTACTTCAATTTCTTTCAGGACTACATCTACCTGACCCCAAGCGGACAACTGAGCCCGCTTCCGGAGGCCGGACAGATTTTTCGCTACCAGCAGCACGACGCCATATACACCGGATTGGAGAGCGAAATGATTTGGAAAATTACTTCGCTTATTCAAGCGCAAGTGGCTGGGGATTACGTGTTTAACTACAACCTGGAGACGGCGTTGCCCTTGCCTTTTACGCCCCCGGGATCGCTGCGCGGCAGCTGGCAGTTTACCCGACCGGGGCGCTGGATTTTTGGCGAAAGTGGTTTAGGGCTTTCCGCGAGGTATAGCTTTGCGCAGAACCGCACGGACCGCAACGAGCTGGCTACCCCGGATTACTGGCTGCTCGAAGCTTCGCTAAGCACGCACATTCGCGCCGGTAAGCAGTTGCTGGAACTCCAGGTTCAGGGCTTCAACTTGTTGAACAGCGCCTACCTGGATCACTTGAGCCGGTACCGCCTCATCGGCATTCCGGAGCCCGGAAGAAACATCGTGCTGACGCTGCGGGTTCCGCTGCAGTTTGCGTTGACTTGATGGGTCCGGAGAAACTGCCATTAGGGATGGCCCATAAACAACAAAGCCGTCCCGGGGCAAGGACGACTTTGCTGGATTGTGGAATAAGAGCAACTCTCAGAAATGCCCATCATTTACCAGTCCATAGCTGGACACTAACACCTCTTTAACTGAAACGCAATGAAAAGTTGGACGCGATCCGGCCCCGCGTTTAGATGGCTAAGAGCCGGTGGGTTTGTTGTCGGGTATTTGGGAAATGAAGCCTGTTGCTTGAAGGGGGAACCGATTTAGTCACGCGTGAAGTGGATATCATCCGTGACCACTTCGATGCAGTCGTGGTCTTCGCAGGCTTCTGCTTCCAGGTGAAACTCCGTGCCTGCAGGATAAGCAGACAAGTCCACATCTTCTTCAATGTCAATGACCTGGTCGTGTTCGTGTAGGTCAATGTTCAGGATCAGGTTTGTTGGGTCACCTTCCGGATATAACCGCAGTACGATGGCCTCGTTTTCTTCATCAGCGGTAAACCGGACATGAATGTGCACGTTTGCCGCATCTGCTCCTGTGAAGGATTGGCCGTTTGAAGGCTCAAGGAAAGCGATGTCTACGTGGTTATGATCGTCATCTCCTTCTTTATTGCAGGAACTGATGGCAAAGGTTAGCGTTGCCAGCGCAAACAGGAAAGGGGTCTTTTTCATGGTGGACTGAAGTAAAGTTTTCGGGGGGGGGTGTTACCGGAGGTGATTATGAAGCAATCTTGCTTGTGCAACAAAGTTGCATTTAGAAACGGAAAGAAACAAGAGGCCAGGGAAAAAATTTGCCAAAAGTGGGGTTTTTATGCCGGGAATCGGGGAGCCGGGTTGGACCGGAGCCGGATTGGGTTGGGCGGAGTAGGGCCTTTCGCCTACCCGCCTTGGCGTTGCTTGGCGGCTTCGTAGGCCAACATGGCCACGGCCACACTGACGTTGTACGAATCAAAATCGCCGGGCATGGGCAGTTTAACCACCAGATCCAATTGGTCCCGAATAGCGGAGCTGAGCCCTTCGCCTTCAGCACCTGCAACAATAACAAAAGGTACGGTAAGGTCCTCCTGCCAGGGAAAGTGCTCGCCTTCTGCCGCCAGACCGATGCGAAGCAGCCCGTGTTGCTGCATCTGTTCCAGGGCCGAAGCCATAGTCAATTCCCGGCAAACCGGGATGTTCAGCAGCGCTCCTGCCGAAGCCTTAATGGCTTCGGAATTGGCTGGGGCAGCGTCGCGCATGGCCACCACCAGACCGTGCGCTCCAGCACCCAGCGCGGTTCGGGCAATGGCACCAAAATTGCGAACATCGGTAACGCCATCGAGCGCTACCAGAAATGGGCTTGCGCCTTCTTCGTAGAGAAAGGGCAGCAGGTCTTCGAGCAACTGGTAGCCAATTTCGGCGGTATAGGCCAGAACGCCCTGGTGGTTGCCGCTGGTCATGCGGGCCAGCGCTTCGCGGGGCACGGCCTGCATGGGCACCCGAAAACGCTTGCAAAGATCTTTGAGCGCAACAATGGCTTCGCCGGTGGCGCCGCGTTGAAAAATAACCTTTTCCACCGGCGTGCCCGCTTCAAACAAGCTGAGCACCGGCTGCCGGCCAAAGACCAGGTCGTGCCGTTTACTGCGCGACACCAAAGGTCTCTTGAAGCAGTTTTTGGCAGGAGCCGTGGTAGTAAGGCGGCCAGTAAAGCGGCATGTTGGCTTGCCAGGCTGTAGCGCATCGGTTGCGCAGCGCAGTGGCTTTATCCGGTTGCTCCAGGCTGGTGTACAGGTTGATCAACGTGCCCGCCGCACCCATGGTGCCCAAACGGCCCAGGCTGTTCTGGCCGGCGCACATAACCTGGCCCTGGCCGGATGGGCCGCCGAACAAATCGCGCATGTAGATAGACTGAACATCGCCTTCCTGAATGCTGTTTAGCGACAGCAGCCATTCCAGTTCTGAAGCGACCACTTTTTCTGTTTCCATGGCCATCTGCAAAGCTTTGTCGCGCTCGCCCAGTTCCAGCAACATGTTGGCAATGCCCACCATGTTCATGTCGTAGGGCAGGCTGGTGGGAGGGAAGACGGTGATCATTCGATCCAGAACCTCAATGGCCTGTTGGCGGCGTTCGGTGACC
>WGOA01000018.1 GCA_016124275.1 Bacteroidota bacterium | reverse complement strand
GGTTTTTTAGGGAATCCGCAGCTGGTGTAGGCTCAGCATTTTCTAAAGAGCCAAATTCGTCGTGTTCACGGCCCGTTATCCGGCCTTTAAAAAAAGCCTGGTCCACCGCTTTTTCCATGAGGGTTTCCAAGGCATTGGGTGGCTCCAGGTCTCCGCTTGGCAATGGCGGCCTTCCGGCATCTACCCAGGCGGTAAACCAAAAGCTGCCCACCTGCAGAATAGCGCTGTTCATGCGCCGTTCTACCATGCCTTCCAAAGCGGTATGGTAATGGTGGGAATATTCCCTGGAGTAAACCCGGAGCACCGTTTCGCCCCGCTCTTCATAGGCGTATTTGGCGTCAGAACGCATGGTTTCGCTTAATGCCCGCTCCAAGCGCAAAACGCTGTCCACCGCAGCGGAACTGGCCAACGCAGTTTTCCAGATCACCGAAGAAACATCCGGGAGGTAGCGGGCCTGGCCGGTCAGGTGGTCGTATTGACCGGCAAAAAGCTCCGGCAAACGCGACTCCCAAAATCCGTGAATGCCGTGCTGGCCGGTCATGCCCCCGTTGTAGTTCTCCGTGCAGTGCAAAGGCACGTGCAAATCGCCCAAATAGTGGCCCAAATCCGTGGAATGGCGCAAGATCATGCGGATGTTGCCGTCCCGGAAAGCTTTGCGCAACATGCCCATCGTGCGTTCGATATGCCAGGGCGCAATGCCGTTGTTTATCACCGTTTCCTCACCGAACAACGCTACGGCTTCGTCCCAGGAGCGGGGCAAGGTATCGTGGGGCCAGGGTCCGTATCGGTCCAGATCAATGAAATGGCGAGGCGCTTCCTCCTCAAACGCATAGCGGCGCTTATCCGGGTCAACTGCGTGCTCTTCCAACCAGGCAATGTGGCGCTTGTAAAAAAGGAACAGTTCGGACTCCGGCAAGGTAAAAACCGCTATCCGGTTAATGCGGCGATGCCCAAAAAAGCCCCAGGGTGGAGCGACCTTGGTTTGACTGGCTCCTTGCATGGCATAGGAAGGCCCGTGCAATCCCGGCAGCGCAAGCAGTATTACCAGCACAACCAGCAGCAACATGGATCGTTTCATGAAGCGAAAATGGCAGCAGACCCAGGGAGCGCTTAAAACAGACCGAAAAAAGGCAGCGGATGTGGATAAAAAACAAGGAGGGTGCCCATTGAACCGTGGGGCCTAAATTCGCCGTGGCATCCCTGGACCAACCAGCCAGAGCCACTCCCGCGAATGAACACCGAACCCCAGCCGCCCGCTGCTACCGATCCTGAAGCCCTGCATGCCGCTGTGAAGCGCTTTGCCGAAGGCCTGGAACGCTACCAGCAGCTGGGCAAGCGTCTTTTTGCTTCCTCTTCTTTTCAGACGCATTCGCTTCCACTTCTGCACTTGTTGAGCCGCTTTGCCCCGGCAACCCCGGTTTACTTTTTGGATACCGGTTTTCATTTTCCGGAGACGCTGGCTTTTCGCGGGCAGATGGCGCAGCTGATGCGCCTCAACATCCTGGACTTGCGCTCGCCGGTAGGCAAAATGGGGCAGCGCGATGGGGCGGGACAGCTGCTGTTTGCCTCGGATCCGGACCACTGTTGCTACCTGAACAAGACCCTTCCCCTGGACACCATTTTACCGCGCTACGATGTTTGGATCTCGGGCTTGCGCCGCGACCAAAACAGCCACCGCAAGCAACTCAGCGAGGAAGTGCCCGGACCCTACGGCACCTTGCGCTGGCACCCCATGCTGGAATGGAATGCGCGCATGATCTGGCAGTATCGGCAGGCACATGGGCTGCCGGAGCACCCGCTTGAAGCCAAGGGCTATCTCAGCGTGGGTTGCGAACCCTGCACAGAGCGCTACCTGGACACCCAGGCTGAAGCGGAGTCCGACGGGAATACAGAAGCCGAACGCGGCGGGCGCTGGGCAGGCCTGCGCAAAACCGAATGCGGATTGCACACTGATCTGATTGCCAAACCATGAGGGTACTGATTACCGGAGGCGCGGGCTACGTGGGTTACGCGTTGATTCAGCGCCTGCTGCGCAGCAAAATTTCTATAAGTGAGATTGTGGTTTATGACAACCTTTCTCGCAAAAACTACGCGCTGTTCAGCGGGACAAAAGCAGCGGGTGTTGCCATGCGTTTTGTTCCGGGCGAATTGCTGGATGGCCGCACGCTGGGGCGCGTCGTGGCTTCGGCAGATGCGGTGGTGCACCTTGCTGCCAAGGTTACCACGCCCTTCGCGGACAACGAAGCCCATTTCTTTGACCAGGTCAACCACTGGGGCACGGCCCAATTGGTGCAAGCTGTTTGCGATGCGCCGGGGGTTAGGCGCTTCCTTTACCTGAGCAGCGTTTCGGTGTACGGCAACCACCCGGACCCGGTCAGCGAAAACACGCCGCCCCATCCCGACTCTTTTTACGGCCACGCCAAACTTCGCGGCGAAGAGCAGTTGGTCCGCCTGCCGGAGCACTGCCAAACGTTTGTGTTGCGGGCCGGCAATGTGTACGGATTTAACCCGGCTATGCGCCTGGATGCTGTCGTGAACCGCTTTGTGTTTGAGGCGCATTTTCAGGGCCGGATCACCCTTCACGGCAACGGCGAGCAAGCCCGTCCCTTTATCCAGGTGGACAAGTTGGCCGGTTTGATCGCGGGCTTGCTGGAACAGGAGCCCGGACATTCGCTGAAACCCGGCGTGTACAATGCCGTGGAGCACAACTTTACCGTGCGGGAGATCGCCCAGGCGGTGGCCGGCATTTACCCGAACCTGGAGCGGCACACCATTAACCAACACCTGGAGATGAAGAGTCTTCGCGTGCAGGTGCCGTGTGTGCTCACCCAGGCCCTTCCCCCGATTGAACGAAGCTTTGCGGACGAAATCCGCGATTTTGGGGCTCACTTTGCTTTTTAACACAAACCGCACGCGACACGTCCCTTTGCCCGGACTTTTGCCGGTAATTTTAGCCCATGAGATACCAGAAACTGGGCCGCAGCGGATTGCGCGTGTCTGAGATTTGCCTTGGCACGATGGGCTTCGGCACCGAATGGGGTTACGGATCGGATAAAGACGAAAGCCGCCGGGTGTTTCAGACGTTTTTAGAGGCCGGGGGAAATTTTCTGGACACGGCCAACCGCTATACCGAAGGCACCAGCGAGCGTTTCCTGGGCGAGTTCGTGAAGGAAAGCGGCCGTCGCGACGAATTGGTGATTGCCAGCAAATACAGCTTGTTCACCCAGCCCAACCGCATCAACGACGGGGGCAATCACCGCAAAAACCTTGTTCAGAGTGTGGAGGGCAGCCTGAAGCGCCTGCAAGTGGACTACCTGGATGTGCTCTGGTTGCACGCCTGGGATTTCATGACTCCGGAAGAGGAAGTGATGCGGGCTTTGGACGACCTGGTGCGCGCCGGCAAGGTGCTGTACCTGGGTGTTTCTGATACTCCGGCCTGGCTGGCGGCCCGCTGCAATACGCTGGCCGAGCTCAGGGGATGGACCGCTTTTGTGGGTTTGCAGGTGGAGTACAGCCTGATTACCCGCGATGCCGAACGCGATTTGTTGCCGATGGCTGAGCACCTGGGGTTGGGGGCTACGGCTTGGGGACCGATGGCTGGCGGGGCATTGACCGGCAAATACCTTCAAAAGAGCGATGCGGGCCGGCTGAAACCGGAAAGCAAGCGGCTCAATGCGCGGTCGGTAAAAATTACCAAAGCGGTGGTCTCCGTGGCGGAGCAAATTGGCTGCAGCCCTTCGCATGTAGCGCTGAACTGGGTGCGGCGGCGCGCCATTCCCATAGTGGGCACCCGCAACGCCAGCCAGCTCAGCGACAGCCTGGGTTGCCTGAACTTCGCCCTCAACGAGCGCCAGCTGGAAAAGCTGGACAAGGCCAGCGAGTTTGAGCTGGGATTTCCGCATGATTTTCTGGCCTCAGAAAATGTGCGCCAGGTGCTGTTTGGCGGCCTGCAAAACCAAATCAACCCCTCCTGAACGCATGTGGAGCAAGGTTAAACAAGGGCTGCGATCGCCCTTTCCGTTTTACCTGAACTCGGATCGGGACAACTTGCTTGTTGTCTTGAGCATTACGGCATTCACCCTGCTTTTCCTGCTCATTTTCAGGCCTTTTGGACTCGCCGACAGCATCCCGGAGCCCGAAGCGCCTTTTGTTTTTTCGGGAATTGCGTTCGTTGTCCTGTTCTTGCATGTCCTCGTGGTGCCGCGGCTGGCTCCCCGCTATTTTGACGATTCCTGCTGGACGCTCGGCGGATTTGCGCTTTACAACCTCTGGGTCATTGCCGTTATCGGCGTTTTTGCCACGGTGTACGGCCATTTTGTGCTGGGAGACCCTTGCCACGACACCTTTGGGCAGCATTTGCTGGAGGAGCAGTTTCGCGTGCTGACCATTGGCATTTTCCCGGTTAGCGCCATGATTTTTCTGATTCGCAACCGGATGCTGGCCCAGACCTTGCGCGAAGTGGAGGTTGCCAACCGCCATTTGGGTAGCCGACGGCTGGCCAACGAATTCCCGCAGGCTCCCTTAAGGCACGGGTACGAAGAATTCATTCACCGGAATTATAACCTGCGGATGCCCTCCTTTGAGGTGCCTCCTTCGTGGATTATTCACGCCGATACCCAGGAACAACTGGAACTGCCGAAAGGCGCCCTGCTTTTTGCTGAAGCCGACGACAATTACAGCCGGATTCACTGGGTAGAATCGGGCAAAGCCCAACAGCGCATGCTTCGGCTCACGCTTAAAAACCTGGAAGAGCAATTGCCTGGCGAAAAAGTGGTCAGGGTACACCGCTCTTTTTTAGCCAATCTGGCGCGCGTGGATGAATTGCGCGGAAATGCCTCCGGCTACCGCCTGTTTTTCAGCCCTGCTGCAGTTGAAGTGCCCGTGGCCCGAACCCGCAGCCGCGATGTCCTGGACCTGATTGAAGGCATCAGCAACCTGGCCTGAACGCCATTCGCCCCAAAACCGGGTCCGTTCGCCCCAGCGCCTTTCCGTTCACCACAAATGCCCTGCTACCGGCTACATCAGCCCGGTCCGGCATCCGCTGCGCCCCCGCTTCCGCGTAATGTTGGAGAAGCAAATGAAACGTTTAGGGCGAAGGGCATTCGTGCACGAGCAACCTAAATGTTGAGTTTGACCCCTTTTTTAACCTTAGACGTACCCGTCATGAAAGCTTTAACCGTTTTTTCCCTGATCCTGGCCCTTAGTGGCTCCGTTTTCGCCCAGCAAACGCAAAACCTGAACGTTTTGGTCAACGGCATTCCCGAATCCAATGCCCCAACGTTGGTCATGCTTTACGCTTCAGGCACACAGTTCATCAACGAGCAAACCCCGGCCTTGGAACAGCAGGTCATTGCTGCCGGCCAAACGCGCGCAAGTTTGCAGTTTTCTTCGCTGCAAACCGGTGCCTTTTACGCTATTATGGTGGTTCAGGACCTCAATGGCAACGGCGCGTTGGACCGCAAAAACGGCCGCCCCACGGAGTCTTACGTTTTCTCTGAAACCGGAACCTTTATCGGCACGCCCAGTTTCTCCGATGTGGCCTTCAAACTGAGCCCGGAAACCAGCGCGGTGTTGTTGAACATGGTTGAAGTAAAAGCCAAAGCCAAAACAGGCGCAGAGACGCTGTCTTCCCGCTAAAGACGCTGTCCTTCCGCTAAAGACGCTGTCCTTCCGCTAAAGACCTACAGCCAGGCAGCCGGCCCTTGGCCGGTCTGCCACTGGTGGGCGTATCTATGGACCGTAGGTAGATGTTGCCCGCAACGCCTATCTTTACGGGCTTATAACTCCGCCTCCCATGCTGCGAAACCTGACCTTCGGCGCCGCTTTAGTGCTTTCTGTGTTCCTCACTTCTTGCCTGACAGACGAAGTGGCTCCCAACATCAGCCTGCGCAACGCCGCTGGCGATACCATCACAACGGACACCCTGACCATTGGCCTGAACGAAATCCTGACGGTAGTTTCCATTACCGAAGACGATCAGGACATCAGCACGGTGGAGTACTTTCAGGGCTACCCGGATGCCAGCGAATTGCTCATTGACTATGCGGCCCCCATTGACCTGACCAACCGCCGCCACGAAGTGTTTGTGGACCTTTCTTTCCCGGACACCTTATACATCAGTGGCGAATTTGGGACTTTGCGCGTGCGCGCCGAAGATCGGGAGGGCAATGTATCGGAGTTGAACAAGCGCATCCGCGTGAACTGATCGCTTGCCTGACCCCATCCACAACCTATCCAGCAAGCGCAGCCGGGTCAACCATCCTTGTCCAGGCATTCCAGCAAACGGGCGCAAGCCCAGGAAACTTCATCGGGCGTGATCGTTAGCGGCGGGGCAATGCGCACACAGTGCGGCGCGTAAAGGAACCAGTCCGTCAACAGCCCGGCATCCAGTGCCGCAGCAATGACCGCCTGAGTCTTTTCTGCGCGCTCCAATTCCAGGGCCATCAACAGGCCACAAGAGCGCAGCGCTTTGATGGCAGGATGCTTCAACGTATCCCGAAATTGCGCTTCAAGTTTGGGTACCTGCGCCATGCGCTCCTCTTCCAGCATAGCGGTTAATGCAGCTAAACCGGCTGCACACGAAAGGGGATGGCCGCCAAAAGTGGTGATGTGCCCAAGCACCGGATCGCAGGTAAGCACCTTCATCACATCCTGCGATGCGATGAACGCACCCAAAGGCATTCCCCCGCCAAACGCTTTTGCCATGACCAAAATGTCCGGCACAACGCCGCTGTGTTCCAGCGCCAAAAATGTTCCCGTCCGGCCGCAACCTGTTTGCGACTCGTCAAAAATGAGCAGGGCTCCTGTTTCCGCGCAGCGGCTTCGCAGCGCTTCCAGGTAGCCTTTCGGGGGAAGGGTGACCCCGCTTTCCGCCTGGACCGGCTCAATCAACACGGCTGCGGTGCGCCCGCTGATGGCCGACAGTTGATCAACAACGCCATAGTCCAGGTTGCGCACATCGGGTAACAACGGCCTGAAAGCGGCTTTCCAGGCTTCGGTGCCCCCGATGCTGATCGCCCCGTGCGTTGAACCGTGGTACGATTGGTTGAAACCGATCAGTTCGGTGCGCCCTGTAAATCTTTTGGCCAGTTTCAGCGCCCCTTCCACCGCTTCACTGCCCGAATTAACATAATAAATGTTATTCAGACTGGCCGGCAGCAAAGGCAACAGTTTAGCCGCAAACGCTGTTTGCGGCGACTGAATCAATTCGCCATACACCATGGTGTGCATGTGCCGGGCTGCCTGCTCTTGCACGGCGGCCACGATGCGCGGGTGCCCATGGCCCATGTTGCTCACGGCGATGCCCGAAATCAGATCCAGCCAGCGCCGGCCCTCCCGGCCATACAGGTACAGCCCTTCAGCCCGTTCAATTTCCATGGCCAGCGGGAATGCGCTGGTCTGACCCTGGTGGCGGAAGAAAATTTCGCGGGTGTTCACAGCATCCAGTGGCGTTTACCCTTTGCGGGCAATCGCACGTCGCACGGCGGCCACGACATCCGGGGTATCCAGCTTGTACTTGACCAGCAACTGATCCGGGGTTCCGCTTTCGCCGAAACTGTCCTGGACAGCCACCAGCTCTTGCGGCACCGGGAAATGGCGGGTCAGCACCTGGGCTACACTGCTTCCGAGGCCACCCAGTTGCTGGTGTTCTTCAGCCGTGACGGCACATCCGGTCTTGCGCACAGAATCCAGGATGGCCTTTTCGTCCAGCGGTTTAATGGTGTGGATGTTGATGAGCTCCACGCTGATGCCTTCAGCCTCCAGGATGTTAACCGCTTCGATGGCTTTGGCCACCAGGTGGCCGGTAGCAAACAAACTCACCGCTGTGCCGGGCTTCATCATCACCGCTTTGCCGATTTCAAACGTTTGATCGGCCGGGGTGAAAATGGGCCATTTTGGGCGGCCAAAACGCAGGTAAACCGGACCATGGTGCGCGGCAATAGCCAGCGTAGCGGCCTTGGTCTGGTTGTAATCGCAGGGGTTGATCACGGTAAAACCGGGCAGCATTTGCATCATGCCCAGGTCTTCGAGAATCTGGTGGGTCGCCCCGTCTTCGCCCAAGGTCAGCCCAGCGTGCGATGCACAGATTTTAACGTTTTTGTGCGAGTATGCGATGGACTGCCGCACCTGGTCGTACACGCGACCGGTGGCAAAATTGGCAAAGGTGGTGGCAAAGGGAATCTTTCCCCCAATGGTCAGCCCGGCGGCAATGCCCATCATGTTGGCTTCCGCAATGCCGCATTGCACGTAGCGCTCCGGAAAATCGCGGATGAAATCCTGCAGCTTCAGCGAACCGGCCAAATCCGCGCAAAGCGCCACCACATTGGGGTTCCTTTTGCCCAGTTCGTGGATGCCGGCGCCAAAGCCCGAGCGGGTGTCTTTGCCGTTAGCGTAATCCAATTGCATCCACATAAATCAGCGGTTTTTAAGAGCGGTTGAGGAAAAAACAGGTGCAGCCAACCTTGCAGCGAACGTTGAGGGCGCCATCAAGGCCAGTCGCGCTGCCAAAGTTAAGGGCCAAAGGTACACGGGTAAAACAGGAGCGAAAGTTACAACTTGAGCGACGAGGTTGTGCCGGGTTTGACCTCAAACTCACGCGTCTGGGTTGATCGCATGGAGCGGTTCTGCTTTGCCCGGTATACGACCTCATACCATCCAGGTTGCAAAGCAATGGTTTCGTTTCTGGGCAAAGGGTTGAGTTGGTACACTTCTTCCCGCTCCCCGTCCACCGTGGTAAAAACACTCCCGATCAATTCGTGGGCGTGCACAAACGTAACGTAGCCCGGAGCGGGGATCTCAAACGTGGTGATTTTGTCCTGTTCCAGCGCAATCCCGCGGACCACCAGCCGGGGCAACGTCAGAATCTCCAGGTCGTATTTGCCCGTCAGGTAGCGCTGTTCGGTGTTAAACTCCTGCACATGCAGTGTTTCGCGGCTACCCGTTCGGTACACCAAAGCCTGCAACCGGTAGCTGAACGTGTTGCCCAACGTGCCCAGGCGCAACACCCCCTGCGCCGCAGGAATCCTGACCACATTGTACTGGTTGCTTTCAATCAGCACTTTGTCCACCGAAACCGGTGGAATGGAATGCACCACCAAATGGTAATCCAGAATGGGGTCCACGTAAACGGTATCCGGCTCCCCGCGATCGTTGAGCGTGTGGTAAAAATTGTAGCGAAGCCTGCCACCCGGCAACCCGTAAAAACTCATGTTCAGGTCCGTCTCCAATGGGCGTTGGGCCTCATCTAACAAATCTACCCGCAGCACCGTGCGGCTCAACACTTTTTGCAGCACCCGCTCCATCACCCGGTCCAGGTCGGTGCGGGCCCCGGCATTGTAGAAATCCCCAATACAGGAAAACACCCCGTGCGTCTCCGGCTCCATGGCCAGGCCAATGACAAAAGCACGCAGCAGCACATTCTTGCTGCGCAACAACTCAATCTCGTAACAAGGATCCCGGTCGCAGCTCTCCACCCCGTCGGTGATCAAGATGATGATGTTGCGGCTGTCCTCCTCTTCCGGAAAATCTTTGGCACTTTGAGCCAGTGCAAACGCAATCGGCGTAATGCCCTTGGGTTTAATTTCGGCCATTTTAGTCTTGACCGCCTGATGATTCCCTGCCCTAAAACCCACTTCTAACCGCGAATCCTGGCAATTGTATTCGCTTTGGTAACTCAAATGTCCGTAGAGCCGCAACCCGATCTCCAGGTTGTCCACCTGGCTCAAGGTGTCCACAATCTTGCTGATCACCTCCCGGGCCGCAGCCATTTTAGTCCCCGTTCCCCAGATATCCGTCATGCTCCGGCTGGCATCCACCAGAAACAAAATGCGCGTCGTGGCTGGCTTAGCTGCCGGCTCCTCCGCAACCGGTTGCGCCAACGCTCCGCTCCCAGCCCCAAGGCATAGCGCCAGAGCCATAGCGGCAAAGCAAGTGCTGCGGTATCGGGTTAAAGCATTCAACGGGGGAAGCGTTTCCGTTCGACCAGCAACTGAGCCGGTCATTCCAGGCGAAGGGTGGTGCTTTTGGCGGGATAGATCACAACCGGAGCCTCCCGTGTATTGTCAATTTTCTTGTTTCTTGAGGGCCGAAACACCAGAAGGTATTCGCCCGGTTGCAGATCCAGGACCTCACGGCCGCTGAACGCGCGCCACTCGTAAACCCGGACCAATTCCTGTTGCCGCTTGATGAACACCCCCAAAACTCCAGGCTCGTTGGTGGTCACCAACAAGCGCCCTGATGCGGGCACTTTGTAAGGATTCACCTGACCCGGCAAAATGGGAAAGTCGTCCACTTCAATGCGGGGAAGCGTCAGGATTTCAAGGTTGTAGGTGCCCGCCAGGTAACGGTGCACCGTGTTGAAATTCTGGACGTACAGGATTTCGTGTGTTTCCGGGTCGCGAACCAGGCATTTCAGGTCGGTAAACCCGGGATTGCCCTCCACTTGCAACACCAGGTCGCCCTGGGGAACATCCAGCGCGATAATGTTGTGGCGACCCGCTACCAATTCCACATTTTGTCGGCGAACGGGCGGCGTAGTGTGCGCATCCACATTGTATTTGCCCACTGGATCAAGGTACAAGGTGTCGGCAGCGCCGCTGCGCAAAGTGGTGTGCACCAGGTTGTACAAGTCCTGGCCGCTGTATGCATCGTAGAAGGTCAATTCCACATCAGTCTCCGAAGCGCGACCGAGATGGTCCAGCAGATTGACTTGAACGGTGGTGTTGCGGAGCGCCTGTGAAATGACCACGCCCAGTGCTTCCTGAAAGCGCAACGGATCAGCTGCATCGTAATAGTCGCCAACACAATCAAAGGCCGCTTGCTCCGCAAGGTCCAAACCCAATCCGATGATGTAGGGCTTCAGGGAAATGCGGCGATTGCGCAGCGCCTCTGAACTGGCACAAGGGTCGCCGGCGCAGCTCTCCTGGCCATCCGTAATGAGAATGATGGCATTTACGGCCTCCTTTGACCCGGAAAAATCGTGCGCGGCAAGGAAGAGCGAATAGGCAATCGGCGTATAACCCCTAGGATCAATCCGATCCAGGGCCGCCCGGACTTCCGCAGCATTGTTGCGCCCGAAAGGCACCTCCAGGCGGGAATCTTCGCAGTTTTTGAGCTCGCGCGGGCTTTGGTGCCCAAAAACCCGCAAACCAAATTCAATGGGTTTGTTCTGCCGGTTAATGGAATCAATGGCCTTTTCCAGCAGCTCCCGGGCTACCGCAAACTTGGTTCGGCCGTCCCAGGTCTCTTTCATGCTCCCCGAACCGTCCAGCAAAAACAGGATCCGGGTGGTTTCCGGCTCGTAAAACTTGCCGTTGGCCGGGTAACCAGGCGCCGTCTGAGCATGCAACCCTGACCAAGCCGTGCCAGAAAGACTCAGCAGTAAAAAAACGATGCTATGGTTTATGCGCCTGCGGATAACGGGCCGTGTAGGTTAAAATACAGAGAAAGCATGGCAATTTCCGGGCGAAGGGCACCGGTTCTAACCACAACCTCAGTAGTCGCCGAGAGTCTCCGCCAACTGGGACAGCGCTGAAGCCAACTGCTGGTCGTTGGGCGCAATGCCGTGCCATTCGTGGGTTCCCTCCATGAAGTCGACGCCTTTGCCCATGGCCGTGCGCATCAGGATAACCTGGGGCACACCTTTGCCAGCATTGGCCTTCGCCTGCATTAACGTGCGAACCACCTCGCTCATTTCATTGCCCTCCATTTCCAGAACGGCCCATCCAAACGCCTCCCATTTGGCGCGCAAGTCGCCCAGGCTCAGCACTTTGGCCGTAGGGCCGTCAATTTGCTGACCGTTCCAGTCAACCGTGGCGATGAGGTTATCCACTTTGTTGTGGGGCGCAAACATGGCCGCTTCCCAGATCTGGCCTTCCTGCAATTCGCCGTCGCCGTGCAAGGTCCAAACCAGGTGATCATCGCCGTTCATTTTCTTGGCCAACGCCGCACCAATGGCCACACTCAGGCCCTGGCCCAGCGACCCGGAGGCCACGCGAACCCCCGGCAGACCTTCATGGGTGGTCGGGTGCCCCTGCAGCCGGGAATTCAGCTTCCTGAAACTGGCCAATTCCGCTACCGGGAAATACCCGCTGCGGGCCAGCGTGCTGTAAAAAACCGGCGAAATATGGCCGTTCGACAGGAAAAACAAGTCTTCTCCTGTTCCATCCATGTCAAAACCGGGCTTGCGGTCCATCACCTCAAAATAGAGCGCGGTGAAAAAGTCCGTACAGCCCAGCGAACCTCCTGGATGCCCGCTTTGGCAGGCGTGAACCATTCGGACAATATCGCGCCGGATTTGACTGGCCAGCTGCTGCAATTCGTCAATAGATGCCATGGCGCGAAGATAGGGCGGCTGCCCTGCAAGGGGAAACAAACAATCCCCAGCAGCGTCCTATATTCGCGGCATGAGCCGCAGAACCCTTTCCGCTTTAGCGCTTGTTGCTTCCCTCGCCTTCCTGTTTAGTGTTGCCGGGTGCAAAAACAACCCAAAATTTGAAGGGCCTCAACTCATGCGCTGGGACTTTGCAGAGGCCTCTACCCGGTCCTACCAATTTGAACAGCGCTCAGCATCTTACTCGGTCATGGCCATGATGATGCCTGACGGAACTCCGATGGCGGACACCTCACAGTACAAAACCGTTTCAACCGCTGACTTGCGGGTTATCTCCGCAGGCGGAGGAAGCGCTAACATGACCCTGGAAGGCATGCTCATGCGAGCGTACCAATACGATCCCCAAACCGGGGTACTGCTGGACTCCATGACCGAAGAAATGGACCCGATTACCGTGGAAAACCTGAAGGAAACCGGCAAGCCCGATTCCACGGATGAGCAGAACCAACAATTGTTTGACTACCTCTTTCCCCTGCCTGTTGACCAATTGTCGGTAGGCGAAACGGAGGAGCGGGGGCTGGAGGTTCCGTTCAATACCCTGGGTTCCGTGTTGCCCGTGGGCGGCACGGTCAAAACCACCTTTACCGAAATTACCCAACACCAGAACCGCACCTGCGCGCGCCTGGATACCGAATTGCTGCTTGATCAGGTGGACCTTCCCCAGGATATGCCCGGTGAATACCTGTTCAAACGCTCGGGTACCTCGACGTTCTACTTTGACCTGGAAAAACGGGAGTTTGTTTCAGGCGAAGTGTCCATCACCAGCACGGTCATCATGGATGCCGGCATCGAAAACGGCATATTTAACATAGAAAGCAGCGACACCTTTACCCTGCAATTGGCGGAGTAGGTCGTGGCCGGCGCTGGGACCAGCTGCTTGGGGCTTGGTTAATGTTTTCTGTTTCAACACGTTAGGGTTGTGTTAAGCGGCGCAATGCGGGCAACTCCTGCATCGGCTTTTTCGTATCTTTGAAGGAGTGCCCTTCTTAGGCGTTTCCTTTTCGCTTCGGTTTCTTCTCCTCCTCTCTTTTTCGCTGTCACCGGCCATGCCACCGGACCTGACCCCCGGATTCTATCATGAGCACCAACGACGTTTATCAACCCGCCCATCCCGTCCGCATTGTTACCGCTGCCAGTTTGTTTGATGGCCACGATGCGGCCATCAACATCATGCGCCGCATCATCCAGGCCAGTGGCTGCGAAGTCATTCACCTGGGGCATGACCGCAGCGTAGAGGACGTGGTCAATACCGCCATTCAGGAAGATGTGCAGGCCATTGCCATCACCTCTTACCAGGGGGGGCACAACGAGTACTTCAAGTACATGGTTGACCTGCTCAAAGAAAAAGGGGCCGGGCACATCCGTGTTTTCGGGGGAGGGGGTGGTGTCATTCTGCCCGACGAAATCCGCGACCTGCACGCATACGGGGTCAGCCGGATTTACTCGCCTGACGATGGGCGCGAAATGGGCCTGCAGGGCATGATCAACGATTTGGTTAAGAAAAGCGATTTCCCGCTTGGCCAGTCCGTAAACGGCGAAATCGGGAAACTCAAAACCCGCGATGCCGGCAGCATTGCTCGGTTGATCTCCGCGGCCGAAAACTTCCCGGACCTGGCTGAACCGCACCTCAAACAAATTCGCGCAACCGCTGCACAAACCGCCATCCCCGTACTCGGCATCACCGGCACGGGCGGCGCGGGCAAAAGCTCGCTGGTGGACGAACTGGTGCGGCGATTCCTCATGGATTTCCCGGACAAGTACATGGGCATTGTTTCCGTTGATCCATCCAAGCGCAAAACCGGCGGTGCGCTGCTCGGCGACCGCATTCGGATGAACGCCATCAACAATCCCCGGGTGTACATGCGTTCGCTGGCCACGCGCCAGGCCAATCTGGCCCTGTCCAAACACGTTGGCGATGCAGTTGCCATCCTGAAAGCCGCCCATTTCGACCTGGTCATTCTGGAAACATCCGGAATCGGGCAAAGCGACACGGAAATCACCGAGTACGCCGACCTGAGTCTGTACGTCATGACCCCGGAATACGGGGCGGCCACGCAGCTGGAGAAAATTGACATGCTTGATTTCGCCGATCTGGTGGCGCTCAACAAATTTGACAAACGCGGGGCCCTCGATGCCCTGCGCGATGTGCGCAAACAGGTGCAGCGCAACCGCAAACACTTTGAACAGGATGTGGACGACATGCCTGTTTTCGGCACCATCGCCAGCCAGTTCAACGATCCGGGCACCAACACGCTCTACAAATCGCTGATGGTGGCGCTGCAGCAAAAGGGGTTCGAAGGGCTTCCGTCGCATTTCACGGCACCGGAAGAAATGAGCGAAAAAGTGTTCATCATTCCGCCCAAGCGCGTGCGCTACCTGGCCGAGATCAGCGACAGCATTCGGCAATACAACCTGCGGGCCAAGGAACAGCGCCGCGTTGCTCAACAGCTTTACGCGTTGGACCAGGCCATGCAAACGCTGCGTGAGCGCGGTGCGGACCAAAGCGCTCTGGAGGCTTTGCAGGCAGCCCGCGACCAGACCGCCCTGGAATTCGACCCAAAAAATCAGGCCATGCTGGACCGCTGGCCCAGCCTGATCAAGCGCTTCAGCGACCCCGAGTTCACGTTCAAAGTGCGCGACCAGGAACTGGTGGTTGAAACGCACACGCTGTCGCTGTCCAATCAGCGCATTCCCCGCGTCAGCCTGCCGCGTTTTGAAGCCTGGGGCGATTTGCTGCACTGGATGCTGCAGGAAAATGTGCCGGGGCTGTTTCCCTACACCGCCGGCATCTATCCGTTTAAGCGCGAAGGGGAAGATCCCACGCGCATGTTTGCAGGCGAAGGGGGTCCGGAGCGCACCAACCGCCGGTTTCACTACCTCAGCCTGGGCATGCCGGCCAAGCGCTTGTCCACAGCCTTTGACTCGGTAACGCTGTATGGCCATGATCCGGATTACCGCCCGGACATCTACGGCAAGATCGGCAACTCCGGTGTGTCCATCTGTTGCCTGGACGACGCCAAGCGGCTGTACTCCGGATTTGATTTGTCCGACCCCAAGACCAGTGTCTCCATGACCATCAACGGACCAGCGCCTATGTTGCTGGCCTTCTTTCTCAATGCCGCCATTGACCAGCAATGCGGCAAATACATCCTGCAACACGGTCTGGAGCACGAAGTCAGCGAAAAAATCAAAGCCCTCTACGCCGAAAAAGGCATGAAACGCCCTGAATACGTCGGCGACCTACCCGTTGGGCACAACAAACTGGGTTTGCGCCTGCTGGGAGTGAGCGGCAGCGAAGTGCTGGACCCGGACATTTACGAACAGATCAAACAGCGCACGCTGGCATCGGTGCGCGGAACGGTTCAGGCCGATATTCTCAAAGAAGACCAGGCGCAAAACACCTGCATCTTCAGCACCGAATTTGCGCTGCGCCTGATGGGCGACGTACAGGCGTATTTCATCGAGCACAACATCCGTAACTTTTATTCTGTTTCTATTTCCGGCTACCACATTGCCGAAGCAGGAGCTAACCCCATTACGCAATTGGCGTTTACGCTGGCCAATGGCTTTACGTACGTAGAGTACTACCTGAGCCGCGGAATGGACATCAACGCCTTCGGACCCAACCTGAGCTTTTTCTTTTCAAATGGACTGGATCCCGAATACGCCGTTATTGGACGTGTGGCGCGGCGCATTTGGGCCAAGGCCATGAAAAATCGCTACGGCGCAGACGACCGAACCTGCAAACTCAAGTACCATATACAAACTTCTGGTCGGTCGCTGCACGCCCAGGAAATTGACTTTAACGACATCCGCACCACCTTGCAGGCGCTGTACGCCATTTACGACAACTGCAACAGCCTGCATACAAACGCCTACGACGAGGCCATCACCACGCCAACAGAAGACAGCGTGCGCCGCGCCATGGCTATTCAGCTCATTATCAACCAGGAGTTAGGACTGGCGCGCAACGAAAACCCGATGCAGGGAAGTTTCATTACCGAGCAGTTGACGGATTTGGTTGAAGAAGCCGTGTTGCTGGAATTCGATCGCATTGCAGAGCGCGGTGGCGTGCTCGGGGCCATGGAAACCATGTACCAGCGCGGTAAAATCCAGGAAGAAAGCCTGCACTACGAAACACTCAAGCATACCGGCGAACTTCCCATCATCGGGGTCAATGCGTTTTTGAGCGACAAAGGCTCCCCCACCATCATTCCCGATGAAGTGATTCGCGCTACCGAAGACGAAAAGCGCAACCAGATCACGACGCTGCGCAACCTGCACAAGTTCCGCGCCGACCGCGCTGAAGCAGCCCTTAAGGCCCTTCAAACGGCAGCTGTCCACAATCAAAATATTTTTGACGTGATCATGGAAGCGGCCAAGTATTGCTCCTTGGGGCAAATGACTGCGGCCCTTTTTGAAGTTGGTGGCCAGTACCGCCGCAACATGTAATGCCGGCTCAGGTTATCTGGAAAACGCCCCTTGGTCAAGTGCTGGCCCGCGCGCACAACAGCAGACTCACTGCCTTGCATTTTTTGGATCAGGATAGCCCGCCAGAGCCTGCAACAGATGCTGGAGAGACTGCAGCCCAGCAGGCAGCAAACGATGCCGTGCTTGCCCTTGCCCGGCAACAACTCGACGAGTATTTTGCCCGCCAGCGCCAGGATTTTTCTGTTCCGCTGCACCTTGCGGGAACACCCTTCCAGGAAACCGTATGGCAGGCGTTGCAAACTATTCCTTACGGGCAAACACGCAGTTACCAGGAGCAAGCGCGGCAGATGCACCAGGCGTCGGCTATTCGGGCTATCGCGGCGGCCAATGGCCGCAATCCTATTGCCGTGTTGGTGCCTTGCCACCGGGTGTTGGGGGCGGGGGGAAAACTGACCGGCTACAGCGGCGGTCTTTGGCGCAAACAAGCCCTGCTTGACCTTGAACAACCGGGCTTGTTCGGATAGCCCGCCACCGAGGCAGACCATAGACTTCAAGCGGTTCCGATGGGTCGGAGGCCATTGCCTAAACGCGCTCCGGGCTTAATCAGAAAAACCCACGGATCAAGCCGCCAGATTCCCCTTACTTTTAGGGATGATAAAACGCGTTCCCGTTCTCCCGAAAATCCGTTTCCGTTTTTTGATCGCCGCGTTGCTTTGCAGCATGGCAGCCGCCCAAAGCCAGGGGGTACAGTCGGCGCAGGAACCAACCTTTGCCCCACTGGATGTTCAGCTGTTGGAAGACCGGAACCCAGGTGGGCCTGTATCCGACGAGCGCGCCCGCAGGCAGGCAATCGCCACAAGTTTTGCTCCTTTTCTGCACGGCGTTGCGTCCGGTGACCCGCTGCCGGATGGGGTCATCCTCTGGACTCGCGTAACGCCGGAGAGCCCTTCGCCCGAACCCATAGCAGTGCGCTGGCGCATGGCGCTCACGGCTTCCATGAGCCCGGTGCTGGCCGAAGGGAGCTTGCTCGCTGACGCTCCCCGCGATTACACGGTTAAGGTGGACGTTGGAGGGTTGTTGCCCAACCAACATTACTACTACCAGTTTGAGGCACTCGGGCGAAAGTCAGTGATCGGGCGAACCCGAACAGGCACCACGGGCAACCTGGATCGCTTGCGGCTGGCGGCCGTGTCCTGCTCGGATTACCGGGCTGGATACTTTCACGCGTACGCGGCTCTGGCAGCGCGCAATGACGTTGCCTTGATTCTGCATTTGGGCGATTACTTTTACGAAGGGGGCGGTGGTCCGGATGACCGCACACACGAGCCCGATGCGGAGATCTACAGGCTGCAGGATTACCGCGCGCGCTACTCGCAGTACCGCCTGGATCCGGATTTACAACGGGTTCACCAGGTGCATCCGTTTTCCACCATTTGGGACGATCACGACATTGTGGTTGATGCCCTGCGCGATACCAGTTTGCGGCACGATGAGGAGTTTGGCAGCTACCGCGATCGCAAGTGGGCCGCCATCAAAGCCGCCTATGAATGGCTGCCCCTGCGCGAAGATCCGGTGGACTCCCTGCGCATCTGGCGCTCGCTGCCCTACGGCGATTTGGCAGAAGTTTTCCTGCTGGACACCCGGTTGTATGACCGCGATCGTTTCGCCAGCGATGCCAGCGATCCCATTTACCAAAGCCCTGATCACCGCCTGATCGGACCCGCGCAAATGGCCTGGCTGCAAAGCGGTCTGGCCGCCTCAACCGGCCAGTGGAAAGTGCTGGCCAACCAAGTGATGATGGGCCACCTCTCCGCGCTGGAAGACGACCCCATTATTTTTGAAAATTGGGCAGGCTACACCGCAGAACGGGATGCGCTGTACAACTACCTGGATGACAATAACATAACTAATACTGTGGTTGTAACCGGTGATTTTCACGTGTCCATGGCACTGGATTTGGCCCCCAATCCGCGCTTACCGGAGAACTACAACCCCGAAACCGGCGAAGGCTCGCTGGCCGTTGAGTTTCTTGTACCCAGTGTTACCGGAGAGAATTTTGACGAAGGTGAAACCTACGGTTTTGGCAGCTCGGCTTCGGCTTCGTTCCTGATTTCGCAGGCCAACAAGCACATCAAGTGGAGCGAATTGGACGGTCATGGCTACGTGCTGCTCGATCTCAATGCCGATCGCGCTCAGGCAGAATTCTGGCACATGGAAGACATCAGCAATCCAGACCATACCATAGAGAATGCTGTGTTGTTGTGGGAATCGCTCAACGGCACGCAGCGAATCCAGCGCAGCTTTACGCCGTCGCCGCCGATTGAGGGAATGCCACCCCTCCCCCCGCTGGACACAACGGCCCTGGCACCGGGCAACGGCAACCTGCTGCTGAGTGCCGGACCCAACCCCTTCGAAAGCTCCTTTAGCGCCAACCTGTTGCTGCGTGCTGAAGCATCGGTTCAATGGAGCGTTTACAATGCGGCCGGGCAACGGGTGGCGCATGCCCCGGCCCAAACGCTTGCTTCGGGCAACTACCTTATTCGCCAAACGGCAGATACCTGGACACCGGGCCTGTACATTCTGGATTTGGGCATTGATTCCGAGCGCGTTCAACGCAAGCTTTGGAAAGGGCGCTGAGTCTCTGGGTTGCTTTATCCGCCATGCTCAGGGAAGCACCAAAATCTTGCGGCTCCGTATTTGCTTTCCGTCCGGATAGATCACTTCCAATACGTAAGGTCCTGGAGACAGCGCGTTCAATGGCAACATAATAAAAGGTCCGGTTGTGACTTGGGCATCCAAAACGCGCTGGCCGGAAACATTGAACAAACTTACCCGGGCAGCGCCCGTGATGGATTCGCCAAACTTCAGGTACAGTTGCTGGCCGCTGCGAACCGGACTGGGATAAATGCTCAGGCAGTCGCCCAGGCAGGGAACCGGATTCCACGCGGGATTGTAGATGCGGATGATGCGATCGTCGTCTTCGGTAAGGGCATATTGCCCGTTGAACTCCCGGTTGGACGTGCAGAGGTACACACTGCCATCCGGGGCGGTTAGCACGTCGCGGATGCGGCCAAAAACGCCAATCTGGTTGGGCTGTCCAAGGTCTGTAGGCACCACCGGACCTTCGTGCAAATAGTCGCGAACACCCAAAACCTGCAGGCCGTCATCATCCAGTTGAATCACGCGAATGCGCTGCCCGGGATCGCCGCGGCGTTTTAGAAAGCCCGCGATCAGACAGCCCTGCCATTGGGGGATAGCCGGATGGTCGTAATAATCCAGCCCGCTGGGACCAGCGGTCGGCGTCCAGGTCAGGTGCGGCTCCACGACGGCATAAACTTCGCAGAAGGCCGCTTCGTCAGCAGCATCACAGGCGCCGGCAACATCGGGCCAACCGTAGTTGCGGCTTGGGATGTGCCGGTTGAGTTCATCGTCCGCGTCTTCGCCGTGCTCCGTTGACCAGATTTCACCGTTGGGCAACTGCACCAGGCCTTGCATATTGCGGTGGCCAAGCGTGTACAGGGCATTGCCCGGAAAGGGATTATCCACAGGTATGCTTCCATCTAACTCAAGCCGGAGCAATTTGCCGTTAGGGCTCAAGGAGTCCTGGGGCAAGAAAGGGTTATAGGCATCGCCTGTGGCGAAGAGCAGTTTACCCGTCTGGTCCAACAGCAGTCGCGCACCGTTGTGGGAGTCCTTCCCCGCCATTTCCAGCAGGATCTCTTCATCCTGCAACCCTTCCGGACCGTACCAAAATCGCGAAAGCCGGAGGTTGTCTTCGGTATAGGTGTAACTGACGTAGATCCAGGGCTCCACAGCAAAATTCGGGTGCAGCAACAGCGCGTGGAGTCCGGAATTGTCGGTGGAATTGAAGACCCCGGGCACGGTGTCCAGCACCATAATTTCTCTTGTGGAGGGATCGTAGCGTTTAAGCGCACCGGTTCTTTCGGTAAACCATAATTGACTGTCCGGACCCCAAACCAGATCCCAGGGCAAATCCAGGTTGCGCGCCACTACCTCCGCTACCAGAGGAACAGGATCCGGAATAGCGTAGGCATCCAGCGAAGGGCGCTGGGCAATGGCGGAATTCGCGACAAGCAAGGCAACAAGCAGGAGCGACCCTGCACAACGCCCACGCAACAAAGGGTAAACCCACATGCCGCCAAAACTACGACGACAACCCGATTCAGGAACGCTGCTCCGCTTGGCGATTGCTGCGCCGGCCAACAGCTGCAGCCCAAGCCCCAAACAACGGCGCAAGACCGCAGTTGCTGCACCAGCCCGAAACAACGGCGAAAGCCCGCAATTACGGCGCAAGCAGCAACCCGGCAGCCGGAGCCAAACGCTCTTGCACCCAAAGGTTGTATTGCAGGCCGCTCGGGTGAAGCCCGTCAAGGGCCACCAACGCTGGTTCCGCCAGCCCTCGCCGCGACAAATCCGTAATGTTCATCCAGGTGACGTTCTTTTCCAACGCCACGCGGCGGTTTACCGCATTAAAGGAGTCAATGCCGTTGCTTACTGCAAGCGGATCGGGAAGCCCCGCGCCAAAAGGCGTGTAGGCATAATCCGGAATGCTGACGACCAAGACGCGGTCAGGTCTTGCCCCGGCCAAAAACACAGCGGTATCCAACAGCGCGCGAAACTCAGCTTCGTAAACGTCCATCGGGCGGCCCTGGTAAAAGTTATTGACCCCAATAAGCAAGGAGACCAGGTCCCAATCGGGCGATAAATTTTGAGCGCCAACCGCTGCCAGCAGCTCATCCGTGCGCCACCCCGTCCGCGCAATAATGTGCAGGCTGTCCAAAGGCAGGCCTTGCTGCTGAAGGGCCGCGGTTAACTGAACGGGCCATCGGCTTTCGGTAGCCACGCTCTCGCCAATGGTGTAGCTGTCGCCCAGCGCCAGGTAGCGAAGGGGGGTGGGGGGCTCCGGGAACACAGCCGGCTGGGTGCAACCGCTGAACGAAGCAGCCAGCAACAAGAAGACGAATGCCTTTAGCATGCTCAAACTTACGAGCGGCTGGTCATACTCGGTTTGGCCAGCATCCCATTTGGTCCAAATTGCCTGAAATGGACCGGACAACATTTTGGCACGGCCCTTGCTACGGGTCAAACGCAGTAAATCCAAAGCCATGAAAATCCTGCTTCCTTTCTTCGCCGCAACCCTGTTGCTCAGCTCCTGTACCCTTAAACTCAGCCCTTACACTACCCGCCTGCATCAGGAGACCGGGCTGGATGAACAGGGGCTGCAGCGCGTGCAATTTTATGTATCCAAAGACATCGTGCTCCAGCGCGATATGGGCGATAGCGAAACCGAAGTGGTGGGTGGCAAAATCAGGATGGTGAACGGCCGCCGCGTAGAAGAAGTGGTCATTTTGGCGGGCACACCCGGTGTGTTGATGAACATGCCCGGTACCGACCGCATGGCCGTCAGCTTTGAAGCCACATCCAACGATTATCTGCTCTTTGGCGCCAGCGAAAATGAAGGCGGCGCTTACGCTTTAATGGCTAAAGACTGGACCCACCGCGTAGGAGAAATTCAATACGGGGGAAAAGTTTACCGCACTACGCCCGAAAGCGCCGGGGCCATTTTGCTGGTGGATGTCCGAAAACTGAACAAAGTGGACCTCAACTCCCGCACCGCCAGCGGCCGCAAAATCAACGAATAAAGGACCCTCTGCAACACACCACAGGCTGCGGATTGGGCATCTCCAAAAACCCATAATCTGCGTTAGTCCCCACAAAAAAAGAAGGAGCCGCATATCGCGACTCCTTTCTTCTTAGGGATTACAGGAAATACAATCAGGGTCAGGGTGAGCACAAGATAGGGGTGGACCTGAGGGCTCCAAAGCCTTTCGTCCGCTACTTAGAATTCGTAACACTTTACAGGAAATTCGCCTGTAAACCGCGATTAAAGCCAAGGTTGAACGCTTTGTGCAAGCAGCGCATTGGCCGGATGAAGCAGGGCCCCCCACCCTGCCTGGCGCCCTGCCTGCACGTTTTCGGGGTGGTCATCCACAAACATCAGCTCCGCAGGCTTCAGCCCAATTTGTTCTGCAACGGTTTGGTAAATGATCGGCTCGGGCTTGCGCATGTGCAGCTCGTAACTCAAAAACAGGCGCTGAAACAACGCGCCAAAGCGCGGCAGCCCGTGCGCATGATCCACATGGTTGAAAATCCAGTCCATGTGCAGCGCATTGGTGTTGCTCAGCAGGTACAGCGGGTATTTTTGGGCCAGTTTGGCCAAAACACGCAGATTTTCCGGGGGAATGGGCTCCAGTATGCCCTGCCACACCTTCGCTATGACCGTTTCATCGCTCCCAGCCAACCGGGCCAATGCTGCCAAAAACTCCTGCACGGAGAGCAGACCCTTTTCGAACTGATCAAAAAACCCGTCAGCCACCAAAGCGGCGTACGCCTGATCAAATGGCTCCGTCAAGGCTGAGCCAGGAACGTTCAGCGATCGGAAGGCGGCCTCCGCCCGGGGCCGGTTCAGCGGAAGAATAACGCCTCCAAGGTCAAAAACGATTGCTTTCATGCGCAGGAGGCGCAAAAATAGCCCTTAACCCAGCATCCGGGGGATTTAGCAGTTCCCCTTATCTTTGTCTTCCGGAATGTTCTAAGGGCCCATAGCTCAGCGGTTAGAGCAGGGGACTCATAATCCCTTGGTCGCAGGTTCGAATCCTGCTGGGCCCACCCTGTAACCCTGCTTCCGCAGGGTTTTGCTTTTTGGCGCTGGCACTTTTGTTCTTATGACGGTAGGTTATTACCAGATACTCGTTGCCTGTATGGCCCTGGTGCTCTCGCTGGGGGTGGCGGTGTTAGCCTGGATGCTGCTCCGCAGCCGCGCGCGCGAGAATACCCTTCGCCAGGAATTGGAAGCCCAGGAAAGCCGCCTGCGGCAGACCATGGCTACGCAAGAGGAGGAGCGCAAACAGTTCAGTGGCGCCTTGCATGAAGAAATTGGGATGCAGTTGCAGGGCATGCGCTTATCGGCCAGCCGATTGGCTGAGCGCGCGGCGCAGCAAGCGCCAGAGCAAGGTGCTGAAATTCGGCGCATAGCTCAGGGGTTGGAGCACGCCGCCCGCGACATCAAAGCCCTTTCGGACAAATTGCTGCCCCGTGTCCTGGCCGAACAAGGCCTGGACGCAGCCTTGGCTGATTTGACCGACCAGTTCTTTAGAAACGCTTCTATTCAGGCCCGCTACACGCCAAGCGCTGCCGGTGGCCGCTATGGACAGCAAGTGGAGATTGCCACCTACCGCATGGCCCGCGAATTGCTGAGCAACGCGGCGCGGCATGCAGGTGCGCGCCATGTGGACATCCAGCTGGAGCGAAACGGGTATTACTTGTTGCTGACCGTGAGCGATGATGGACGGGGCTTTGACACCAACCGGGTCCGGGTGCGGGACAGCGGGCTTCAGCGCCTGGAATCGCATTTGCAGTCCACCGGGGGAAAAGCCAGTTTCTCGAGCGGCATTGGTGAGGGAACCACGGTGACGTTGCGAATCCCTATTTCGTAAGCGTTCGGTGCGCCCGTGTTGACCCATCGGGCACACAGGCCTGCTGGATTATCCACCGGCCGTGACGTTGACCAGGGTATTGATCTGCCGTAATGCGCCTAACTTTGTGCCCATGAGAAAATTATGGCTCTCCCTGTTCCTGCTGGCCTCCGGTTTTTCCGCATTTGCCCAGGACGATACCGATGAAGCAACGGCGACGGATGGCTCCGAAGAAGTTGAACCTTTTTCGCTGTCTACCGCCACTTCCGATTCCCGCGACCGTCTGGTGTTGGAGTTAAACTGGAACTCCTGGCTCAATACTCCAGACGCCCTAAACGTTCAGGCCAAGTCGCGCGGATTCAATTTCTACTTCTACTACGACCTGCAACTCGGCACAGACAATGTGGCGCTGGCTCCAGGTATTGGGTTGAGCAATTCCAACATTTTCCACGAGTCTTTTCTGGCGGTCAACGCTGATTCCAACGCCGCTGCCTACGGGGTTACCGAAATTGTTCCTTTCCCAGCCGATCTGGACTACAAGAAGAACAAGATCAGCCTGACGTATGTAGAAGTTCCGGTTGAGCTTCGCATCCGCACCAACCCTAACGACAAGGGCAAGCGTTTCAAAATTGCCGCCGGGTTTAAAGCAGGGTTGCTGATCAACAGCCACACCAAGTACGTAGGGGATGATACCCGAGCAGGCGCCTATCCGGCCAACACGGATTACGTCAAGTACAAGGAGTCCCGTATTCTGAATGTTCAATCCTTCCGCTACGGCGTTACGGGAAGGTTGGGCTATGGTGCTGTAAACGTGCACGCCTTCTACGGCCTGTCAGATGTCTTTGAAGACGGCCAGGGTCCTACGGCAAATGCACTGGAAGTGGGCATTTCGTTCAATCCGTTCTAAGGTTTCCTTTAGAAGTAACGCGGTGCCATCATTCGGGGCGTAACAATCCGGTTGCGCCCAAAGTCCAGGTCGAAGCCTACCAGGATTTCGTGCGAGCCAGTGGTGTAAGGGCCCACTTCGTTGATCTGGTGATCGTAGGCATAGCCTACGCGCAACTGGCGGTTGACCTGGAACTCCACCATGCCGTCAATAGAGGCATTGGTTCGGTAACTGACCCCGGCCCAGAAGCGCTCCACAAACAGGAAGCTGGCGTTGAAGTCCGCCTGAACCGGGGCCCCCGGAGCGTACTTGACCAACACAGCAGGCCGGAACTTGACACCATCGCTGATGTCCACCACACCGCCCATCATGGCATTGAGGTGCCTGGACTGACGGGCAAAGGCGTTGTCCTCGCTGAGAAGCGTCCGTCCGCTCAGATCGTTTTCGATCAGGCGCTGTGCGGAAACCCCGGCGTAGAACTCCTCGCTCTGGTAGTACACTCCGGCACCCACGTTGGGGCTGAAGGTACTCAGATCGGCTGCCAGGCTGGGGTCACCAGCGTCAATGTGCACCGCAGTGCTCAGGGCCACTTCGTAGTGGTCAAAGCCCCCTTGCACCCCAAAGCTCAGGCGGCCATCGCCGAGGGGTAGGCGATACGCATAGTTGGCGTAGATCCCGGTCTGGTTCTGGAGGCCGAGGCGGTCGTTGATGACCGTCATGCCCAGAGCCACTTTTGGGTTCTTCAATTGCCCGTGAACACTAAAGGTTCCGGTTCTCGGTGCTCCGTTAAACCCTGTCCATTGGTCGCGGTAGAGCATGGTAATGCTGGTAGCAGCCCGGCTGCCGGCATATCCTGGATTGATGAGTAATTTGTTGAACATGTACTGGGTGTACATGGCCTCCTGTTGGGCAAACAGAGGGCTGGCGGCAAAAGCAAGGAGTAGCGCAAGTAAAATTCGATTCATGTATGCTGGGCAATGTTTATGTGCTGTTCATGGTGCTTGTGTTTGTTTGGTTGTTAAAGAAATGGAACCGTCCCTTTCCCCCCGAATGGCGTTTCGGTGTCACGGAGTCAGGCATTTAATGCTGGTTTTTGACGCTTTTGGTGTTTCTGGCGTGCAAACATTTTGGAGCAACAATCCCGGCACTTTTTCGATCCTACTGTCAAGATTGATTTCTCCTGCCCACTTGTCAAGGGCAGCGACATACATTTCTGGGATGCATGCATAAACCTCGGGCACTCAGAATGGCCTGCATCGCATGCAGCGAAAAAAAATGCCGGTGGTGGATAAAAGGAGCCCTTGTGCCAGCAAACCAAGCCCCTTCGCCCGAAACAGAACGCAGCAAAACGGCGTCACAACCCACTCCACGGCGGGTAAAAACAAGGCCTGTTGGCCTGACTAACCAATAGAATTCAGGGAAAAGCTGCGCGCTCACAAGCTGCGCTCGTCTGAAACGATGGGCCTAACACCGGAAAAGGGTTTTAGCCATGCCCAAAAGAAAACCCCCCGAACAGGATTTACCTGCTCGGGGGGTCATGGATGCTTAAGCTGGGGCTGCAGCCCGCGCTTATCGCGCGCGCTTAACGCTGTATAGCCACGAATCCCTTAAAGATGGGGCTGTCCTTTTGCTTGGGATCCAGCACCAGGACATAGAAGTAGGTGCCATCCGGCAATTGCTGGCCATTGGTCATGTTGATGCCATCCCACTGGCTGGCGTAGCCATCGGCCTGGTACACCAGGTTCTCCCAGCGGTTGAAGACCATCAACTGGTTGTTGGGGAATTGCTCGATCCCGATGATTTCAAAGGTCTCGTTGAACCCGTCGCCGTTGGGGGTAAACACTTCCGGGATAATGATGTCCACTTCAGCCATGGTGATGCAAACCAGCGCATCATCGCGCTCTACACCCAGGCTGTCGCAAACTTCATAGGTAAAGCAGTCGGTGCCCACATAGCCAATCTCTGGCGTATAAAGCACCGAACCATCCGCGTTGATGACCACTGTGCCGTGCAACGGCGTGGTAAGAAGTGTCACGCAGTCCGGGTCAGCATTGGGGGAATCATTGGCCAGAATAACAATGGCCACCGGCTCACCGGAAGGGGTGGATGCCACATCATCGTTGGCTACCAGATCGACACAAGCAACGGTGATGGTCACCCAGGCGGTATCGCAATAACCCCAGCTGTCGCAGATCAGGTATTCAAAGCCGTCTGTTCCGCACCAGTCGTCAAAGGGGGTATAGGTAACCACTCCTGTGACCAGATCCACGCTCAAGGTGCCGTTCTCCGGATCCGTTAGGATATCCAGGGAGCCGGGAACAATCGGGTAGTCACCGGGCAGGTCATTGACCAGGACAGGAATCACGACGGGTTGCTCTTCCGGCGTGGAAGCCGCATCGTCAACCGCCACGAGCGCAACCGGCACTTCGCCTGTTGTTACAAAAACCCAGGCATCATCGCAAAGGTCTGTGAAATCGCAAACCTGGTAGCGGAAGCTGTCCGTGCCGAAGAACCCTGCACCCGGCGTGTAGGTAACCGTACCGTCCGGGTTAACCGTCACGCTGCCGTTCAAAGGATCGGTCAGAATCGTGACCGAGCCGGGATTGATGTCCGTCTCCACATCAAAGTCGTTGGCCAGGATGTCAATGGTAACCGGCACATCTTCAGGCGTAGTGGCGTAGTCGTCAACAGCCACCGGAGCATCCGGAACTGGCGTAACCAAAATGATGATGAGCGCGCTGTCGCACAGGCCGGTCAGGTCACACACAACATACACTATGGTATCCAGACCGTACCAATCTGTATTGGGTGTATAGGTTACGTTTCCGTTTGCCGGATCCACGCTGGCCGTTCCATTCGAAGGACCGCTGATGATGGACACCGAAGTGGGGTCAAGGTCGCCGTCGGGATCAGAATCGTTCACGAGTGGGTCCACCGTGATGGCACTGTCTTCGGGCGTCGTGATCAGGTCATTGACCGCCACCGGACCGTCCACAACTGTTCCTATGCTGATGACTACCCAGGCGTCGTCGCAAAGGCCGTCGTCGTCGCACACCTGGTAGCGGAACGAATCCACGCCGTTCCAATCCAAATCGGGGGAATAGGTTACGCTACCGTCTGCGAGTACCACGGTGGTTCCATGCAGCGGAGCCGTAAGCACCACGACGGAACCGGGCACCAGTACCCCGTCAATGTCGTAGTCGTTGGCTAAGACCACCACGTTGATCGGCGTATCCTCGCTGCCGGGCAGCGCGTCGTCCACCGCCACTGGCGGGTCGTTCACATCGCCAACCACAATGGTTACCGTAGCGTCGTCGCAGAGTCCGTCATCATCGCAGACCTGGTAGGTGTAAGAATCGTTGCCGTTGAAGTCCGGGGTAGGCGTGTACACAGTCGTGCCGTCTGGCATGACCGTTACCGTACCATGAGCAGGTGGCGTTAGTATGGTGACACTGCCGGGTACCAGGTAACCATCCGGGTCGTAATCGTTGATCAACACCGGAATCACCACGGCAATATCTTCCGGGGTACTGATGATGTCATCTTCCGCAATCGGCGGATCGTTGACATCGCCAATGCTGATGATGACCAAGGCCTGATCGCAGGCACCATCGTCATCACAGACCTGGTACACCAGCGTATCCGTGCCGTACCAATCCGGGTTCGGGTAGAACGTGATGCTGCCATCGGGGTTCACGCTGGCCAACCCGTTGCTGGGCGCGTCCAGAATACTGACTGATGACGGCACCAGAAATCCGTCGGAATCGCTGTCGTTGGCCATAACAGGAACGGTTACCGGCGTGTCTTCAGCGGTGCTAACCAGGTCGTCAACCGCGATTGGAGGATCGTTGACGTCACCCACCGTAATGGTCACCTCTGCATCATCGCAATGGCCGTCATTGTCGCACACCTGGTAGGTATAAACATCTACGCCAAACAAACCGGGCGAAGGGGTATACGTAATGGTCCCATCGGGATGCACCACGACCGTTCCATGCGCTGGAGCGATAAGAATCGTAACGCTGCCGGGAACCAGCCAACCGTCAGGATCGTGATCGTTGGCCAGCACGGTGGTCGTGACGGGTGTGTCTTCCAGCGTGAAGTCGGTATCGTCCACAGCAATCGGCGGATCGTTGACGTCACCTACCGTGATGGTTACCACAGCTGCATCACACGCATCATCGTCATCGCAGACCTGGTAAGTATAAGCATCCGTGCCGAACCAATCCGGTTCCGGCGAGTAGGTAATGCTGCCGTCAGGATTCACCACCAGTGTGCCATGGCTCGGTGCAACCAGAATAGTTACGGAAGCCGGTACAAGGAAACCGTCCGTGTCGTAGTCGTTGCCCAACACTACCGTCGTAACCGGGGTGTCTTCCGGCGTAAACTCGGTATCATCTACCGCAATCGGCGGATCGTTGACGTCGCCGACCGTAATGGTTACTGTGGCTTGGTCACAAGCGCCGTCGTCATCGCAAACCTGGTAGCTGTAATGATCGGTGCCATTCCAGCCTGGATCAGGGGTATAAGTAATTGTACCGTCCGGATTGACCACTACTGTTCCATGCGCGGGCGCAAGGACGATCGCCACGGTAGCAGGATCGAGCGTGCCATCCGGATCGTGGTCATTGGCCAGAACTTCGGTCGTTACCGGCACGTCTTCTGAGGTATGGTCAATATCATCATTGGCAAACGGCGGGTCGTTGACGTCCAACACAGAAATGGTTACGGTAGCTTCATCGCAAGCACCGTCATCGTCACAGACCTGGTACACAAAACTGTCCGGACCGTGGTAATTGAAATCCGGTGAATACGTAATCGTTCCGTCAGGGTTCAATACTACTGTTCCGTGAAGTGGCGGAGTAACAAGGGTTACGGAGGAAATGACCAGCACGCCGTCTGCATCGCTATCGTTAACCAAAACCGTTACGGTTACCGGCGTATCTTCAGGGGTAACCACTGCATCGTCAACAGCCAGCGGTGGATCGTTCACATCCAACACAGAAATGGTTACGGTAGCTTGGTCGCAGGCGCCGTCGTCATCGCAAACCTGGTAGCTGAAGGCATCCGGGCCATGGTAGTTGGCATTGGGCGTGTAGGTAATGCTGCCATCAGGATTGATGAGCACGGTTCCATGTGCCGGACCGCTAACGATGCTCACTGAACCGGGAACCAAACTTCCATCGGAATCAGAATCGTTGTTCAACACCAAAATCAGCACAGGCGTATCCTCTGGCGTAGTCACCGCATCGTCCACAGCAACCGGAGGATCGTTCACATCCGTTACCGTAATGCTCACCAGCGCAGCATCGCATGCACCGTCATCATCGCAAACCTGGTAGGTATAGCTGTCCGGGCCGTGGTAGTTGGCATTGGGCGTGTAGGTGATGGAGCCATCAGGATTCACAACCACCGAACCGTGGGCAGGCGGACTGACGATGCTCACCGAACCGGACACCAAAACGCCATCTGGATCGCTGTCGTTGACCAATACCGGGGTTGTAACCGGAGTGTCCTCCGGGGTAACCACCACGTCATCGACGGCAATGGGCGGGTCGTTTTCATCGCCGACGTTAATGCTAACGGTGGCCTGATCGCAAGCACCGTCATCGTCGCAAATTTGATAGACGAACGCATCCGTGCCGAAGTAGTCCAGGTTGGGCGTATAGGTGATCGTTCCGTCAGCATTGACGACCACCGTACCATGTGCCGGAGGCGTTACAATACTCAAACTTCCCAGTACCAAAATTCCGTCCACATCGCTGTCGTTGTCCAGTACGGGTATGATAACCGGCACATCTTCCAGTGTGCTGCGCGAATCGTCCACAGCAATGGGCGGGTCGTTGACATCACCAACGCTGATGCTCACCGTGGCCTGATCACAAGCGCCGTCGTCATCGCAGACCTGGTACACAAAACTGTCCGGGCCGTGGTAGTTCAACGAAGGGGTATAGGTAATGCTGCCATCGGGATTCACCGTGACTGTGCCATGCGCAGGACCGCTGACCACGGTCACCGAACCGGGCACCAAGGTTCCATCCGGATCGCTGTCATTCACCAGCACGGGAATAGTCACCGGCGTATCTTCTGGTGTGCTGGCAGCGTCATCTACCGCAATGGGAGGATCGTTGACATCGCCAACATTGACCGTCACCACAGCCTGGTCGCAAGCACCGTCATCATCGCAAATTTGGTAGGTAAAGTTGTCTGAGCCATTAAAGTCCAGGCCGGGAACATAGGTTATTGTACCGTCGGGCAGAACAGTGATGGTTCCGTTCGAAGGGCCGCTGATGACCACCAGCGAGCTGAGCACCAACGTTCCATCCGGATCGCTGTCGTTGCCCAGCACAGCGATGTTCACCGGTGTGTCTTCCAGAGTTGATGCCGCATCATCCACTGCAATCGGCGGATCGTTGACATCACCAACCGTGATGGTGATGGTGGCCTGGTCGCAGGCACCGTAAAAATCACAGACCTGGTAAGTCAGCACATCGGTTCCGAACCAATCTGGCGCAGGGGTATAAATCACTTCGCCCGTAATAGGATCAGCATAGGCCGAGCCGTGCAAGGGACCACTGATCACCGTGACGCTGGAGGGATCCAACGGACCGTCCGGATCGCTGTCGTTGATGAGCACATCCACTGTTACCGGCGTGTCTTCAAGGGTTGTTTCCACATCATCCACCGCAACGGGAGGATCATTGACCGGTCCTACCGTCAAGGTGACATTGGCCTGATCACAAAGGCCGTCATCATCGCAAACCTGGTAGCTGTAGCTGTCCGGGCCGTTGTAGTTCAGCGCGGGCGTATACGTGATGCTGCCGTCTGGATTCACGGAAACCGTGCCGTGTGCAGGACCCGTAACAATGGTTACGGAGCCAGGCATCAAGGTACCATCCGGATCCGAATCATTGCCTAAGACCACCGTGGTCACCGGAGTGTCTTCCAGGGTAGAGGCCACATCATCCACCGCAACAGGGGGATCATTGACATCTTGTACGTTCACCGTAACGGTAGCTACATCACACGCGCCGTCGTCATCGCAGACCTGATAGGTAAAGCTGTCCGGACCGTGGTAGTTGGAATCGGGGGTGTACGTGATGGTTCCGTCCGGATTCACCACAACCGTGCCGTTGGCAGGCTCATCCACGACCACAACACTGCCGGGATTCAACGTTCCGTCGGGATCGCTGTCGTTGCCCAAAACGGGAATGTTGATGGGGGTATCCTCTGGCGTGTTGACCACATCGTCCACTGCAACAGGTGGATCGTTGACATCGGTTACCGCAATGGAAACCGTAGCCTGCGCACAAGCCCCATCGTCGTCGCAAACCTGGTACACCAGGCTGTCCGGACCGTGGTAGTCAGGATCGGGGGTGTACAGCAGGCTGCCATCCGGCTGCACCACCACTTCACCGTGAACAGGTGGCGTGAGCACCACCACGGAGCCGGGCAATAAACTGCCGTCCGGGTCGCTGTCGTTGACCAGAACAGGGATACTCAATGGCGTGTCTTCCGGCGTACTGGCCACATCATCCAGCGCAACGGGAGGATCGTTCACGTCGGTTACCGTTACGGTGACCAGGGCCGCATCACAACCGCCGTCATCATCGCAATAAACATAGGTAAAGGTCTCCGTGCCGTGCCAATTGGCATTGGGGGTATAGGTAATGCTGCCATCCGGATTCACCACGACGGTTCCATGTGCCGGAGCCACCGTTACGGTAACATTAGCGGGATTGATCGGGTTGTCCGGATCGCTGTCGTTGGCCAACACAGGAATGGTTACGGCAACGTCCTCCGGTGTAGTAGCCGCATCGTCCACGGCAACGGGTGGGTCGTTCACCGGCAATACCGCAATCAGCACCTGTGCCTGGGCAGTCAGGCCATCGTTGTCGCTCACCTGGTAGGTCAAGGTATCGGTGCCATGCCAGTTGGCATTTGGCGTATAGGTTATGGTACCATCCGGGTTGGCCACTGCCGTTCCATGTGCCGGGGGAATAACCACTGTTACAGAGCCAGGAACGAGCGAACCATCGGGGTCTGTATCGTTGCCCAGCACGGGCAGGTTGATCACAACATCTTCCGGGGTTGTGTAGGCATCGTCTTCGGCCAATGGAGGACAAAATGAGCGCAACACAATGCCCTTAACCGTATAACAACCACAATCGGTTTCCAAGCGCACATAATACGTACCTTCTGCAGTCAGGGTCAGCGATCCCATGGGGCTGGTGCCGTTCACCGCGCTCAAGGAATCGGCGTGCACGGTCAAGGTACCCTCATCGCTGCCCGGAAAATTCGTTGGGATGGAAACCAAAAAACTTCCACAGAAATCAAACTGACGAGCCCCCATCAGGCGGGCATCAATGTTGGTGATGGTGATGGTGTCGTACTGATCCGTACAACCACCTGCCCGACTGCGCACCCAATAGGTACCAGGTTCTGTCACGGTCAGCTCACTGCCCGTGCTGCCATTTGACCACAAAAACTCGTCAGCCGTGATGCGCGCCTGCAAGGTCATCGGAAGCAAATCGCGGTTGCAGGCAATCTGATCCGGTCCGAGGTTAGGTTGTGAAAGTCCGAAGCGGGTGTAATAACCGTACACGGTCGATGCCCCAAGGTTGTTGAGGATGCCCATGTGGAAGTTGGCCGTGGTGTTCTTCACAAAGTTTTGGCCCACTGGCAACCCGATGTTGGAATAATAAGACTTCCACTGCCCGCCGGTACCGGGGACTGTGGTAAACGAGGAAGCTGAAATGAGCGAAGGGTTGCCGTTGATGATGAAGTCATCTTCACTGCCGGTAGGCACCAGAATCATCAGGCCAAACTGGCCTGAAGAAGTGCGCACAAAACCCATTTCCGAAACCCCGCTGCAACCGATTGGAGGCATTTGAGAGTGGCCAAACTCACCGCCTATACCCGCCATGTGCATCACGTAGGTGGGCTTGGACGTGGTAATGTAATGCGAGGCTCCGGTGAAGGACCGGCTGTACTGCTGGCCGCGGTTCAGGGTGGCCACCGGCGTTGCGCCGCCATCCACATAAACCTGTGTGCTGTTTTGAGTGGCTAAAACATAAATGCGTTCATTGGTAGCGTCATTGCCTCTCACCACAATGTATTCTGTTCCAATATGCTCAATGGGTACAATCTGGTCGCCGCACAGATCGTAGTGTCCGGGCACCCAAACGTTGTCGTCAAAAATGGTGACGGTGATGGGCTTGGTGGAAGTAACTTCTGAACCGTGCAAACGGTCAGCCGGATTAAAGCCCGTGGCCAGCGCGGAATAGGTCTCTCCCCGATCCAACGTGATGGTAAATGGACCTGCCGACAAAGGATGCCCCACCATGTTGTTCTTTGGTGTGATGGTGACTTGTGTGTTGTCTTCCGTTGCCACAACCACAAAACCACTTCGACCGGGCAAACTGGTGTTGTTGACAAAAGCGGTTTGTGCAGGAATGAAAAAGTTGCGACCCAGTGCCACATCACCTTTGAGGTTGAAGATGCCAGGGTTTACCGTACTGGCCACTTCATAGTATGCAGTAGCGACGCCGGTCACTTCCAACAACAAACCGGTGTTGAGCACGGCATTGAACGGCGAGCTTTCAATCAGCGCCTTGTAAGGCGTCAGATCCATGCTGTGGAATCCGCCCGCAGGAATATTGACGACAATAGGCGTGAAGCTGGGACGCGCCGGCATGGACAACGTGGCTGTAATGGCCTCCGTGTACGTGGTAATGCGCAGAAAAATCGGCGCATCGCCGTGCAGCTGATCCACTTCGGGGGCGACAAACCAGCAGCCACCGCCCTGGATTTCAATGTCGCACTGGGCATGGACCTGCCGGGGCATAACTGCCATTAAAATAATCAGCAGCAAGGCCAATGGGGAATATCCCAGCTTGCAAGAGGCTGCACTTGGTTTGGAAAGCGGTAACATTCGGTTCATCAGAGCAATCATTTCACCGGCGTCAAACCGGTTGGGAGAGAAAGTTGGGAGGGTTTAGCGGACCCATCAGAAAACCGGCGAACTCAATTGCCGGGGGTACAGGAATCGGGCGGGGTTGCGGCCAATGTCCATGCCGATCATCAGCTCGTGGCTGCCACCGGTTTGCGCACTGAACGCACCAAGGGTCAGGTCGTAGGCATAGCCGAAGCGCAACCCGGAAACCATTTCGTACCCGAGGTTGAAAACCGCTGTGGACGAGCTGCGGTAACCGACACCCGTCCAGAAGCGCTCGGAGATTAGCACACTCAGGTTGCCTTCTGCCTGAACAGGGGCCCCTTCTGCCACCAACAGCAGCGCTTGTGGATGAAGTTTTACATCGGGGTTGATCTTCCAGGCATAACCACCCATGGCCGCATAGTGCCGGGATTGACTGGCTTGCGAGCCCGCCAGATCGGTGATGCTGCTTTGCGTCAATTGTGGAGCGCTTAAACCGGCGTACCAGGTTTTAGAAGCGTAGTACAGGCCGGCACCAGCATTGGGAAACCAATGGTTTTGATTGCGCTGGAGGAAGGGATCGTTGCCATCCAACGGCACAGCGCTGGTGAGGGCTAACTGTTGATTGACCAAACCGGCCTGCAGACCTATGGAAAGTTTGCCCTTGCCCACAGGAATGCGGTAAGCCCAATCCGAGTAGAGGCCTGTGCTTGTAGCCAAGCCCAGGCGGTCGTGGACCAATTGAAATCCGAGGGCAAGCCGTTCCTGGCGAAGGGGGGCATGAAGGCTGAGCGCCAGCGTTCTGGGAGCCTGGTCAATCCCGGTCCACTGATGGCGGTACAAGGCAGCCATAGAGAGCACGTCCCGGGCTCCGGCATAACCGGGGTTAAGGGCTAGCTTGTGAAAAAGAAACTGCGCATAGCGCGCTTCCTGCTGCGCAACGAGTGTTGACGACAAGCCAACCAGCAAAACAATAAGTAAAAAAATGTTACGCATAATAAATACTATTATTTAGCTCGCTTGCCCGTATTGACCGGAATCTGCTCTTTGTCCGTACTGTTGATTTCCTGGTTCATGCCGGTGATGCGGAACTGGGTTCTGCGGTTGAACTGGTGCTCCTGATCAGTGCAGGTCACGTCATCTGCACAGCGGTTGCGCACTTCCGATTCGCCGTAGCCCATGGCCACAACGCGCTCGGGTTCCACACCCAACTTAACCAGGTAGGCAACCGCCGATTCTGCGCGCTGCTGGCTCAACTTGCGGTTGTAAGCCTTGCTGCCTCGGGCATCCGTGTGCGAACCCAGTTCAATGGTGATGCCGGCGTTGCGGCGCATAAACTCCGCCAGTTGAATCAGGTCCTGCTCGCCATCCTGGCGGATGAAGTCCTCATCAAAGTCGTAGTAGATGTTGTGCAATTCCACCGTCATGCCCGTATGCACAGGGTTCAGTTCAACAAACACATCGGTCTCAGAATCCCGGACAAGTGCGGTGCGGCTCACCGGCAATACAGCATCAGCATAACCCTCTACGCGAGCGCCAAGGGTGTAATCGCAAGAGCGGGATATGGGCATGCTCAGGCGGCCCTGGTCATTGCTTTCAAAGCGGTCTGAGGTGCCGGAACAACTGTTGTCCCAGGTAAACGAAACGCCGGGAATGGGTTTGCGGGTCTCGCTGTCCAGCGCGTGAATGTTGATTTTAATGCGATCCAATTCCAGGGGAATAAGAATCGTCTCCGTGGCACCCAACAGCGGGGTTTGAATTTCTTTGCGGCCATTGGCATACCCTTCGTGGTTGGCCAATAAAGCCACTGCGATGTCCTTTGGCAGATCAAGGGCGAACTCACCTTTTTCGTCAGCCACCAGGTTCTTGTCAGAAGGGCCGCCGATAATGCGCACGTCCGCTCCCGGCAGTGGCTCGTTGGTCAGGGCATCCACAACCAGACCGTTGACCCGGACCCAGTTGTGCGTCATGGTATAGAGGTCGTCACCACCGGAGCCTCCGGGGCGGTTGGAGGCAAAGTATCCCTTGGTCCGGTCCTGGTCCCAGATGAGCCCGAAATCATCCCAGCGCGAATTCAAGGACCAGCCCATGTTCTGGGTCTTGCGCCAGGATCCTTCTTCAGGATCAGCGTAAAAAACGTCCAGACCGCCTAAACCGGCATGGCCGTCAGAGGAAAAGTACAAGGTGCTGTCGGCATGCAGAAAGGGGAACATCTCGTCGCCTTCTGTATTGATGCCGCCACCCAGGTTAACAGGTTTTGACCAACGTCCTTCTACCAGTTTGCTCATGTACAAATCAGAGCCACCAAAACCACCGGGCATGGTGGAACTGAACACCATCACGTCGCCAGTGGCCAGCAACGCGGGCGCTGAATTGGAATAGTCGCCGCTGTTGAAATCCAGTTCTTCAACCTTGCCCCAGTTGTTGCGACCGCTGCGCTCTGCGGTGAAAATTTTGAGGCGCACGGTGCGCGCGTTTTCTTCTTTGACCGATTCGCTGACGCTGTTGTTGCGGGTAAAAAAGATTTTCTGTCCATCTGCGCTGAAAGACAAGGGCCCTTCGTGGTGCTTGCTGTTCAATGCAGTGCCACCAAAGCGCTCCGGCTCGCGGAAGCCCTGATCGGTCTCCACCGCATAAAAAAGGTCCAGAAAAGGCTCACCGCTCCAGGCACTTACCTGGTCGCCACCGCGACCATCTTCGCGGGCTGAAACAAAAACGAGCCCGCCTTCGTAAAAGGCCGGCGCAAAATCGGAGAAGGGGGTGTTAAAGGCAAGCGGCGCTAAGGTGTAGCGCCCTTCATCGCTGTAGTAGCCCACCATTTGGTCGCAGGCGGCCTCAAAGCGGATTCCCCGGGAATCTTCCGGGCGCAAACGGGCATACTCGCGGAACCAGTATTCCGCTTCCTGGCACTTGCCATTGCTTTGCAACATCTGGCCGTAGTACAGCTTGAAAATGGGGTTGATGCTGGATTTTCCAACAGCCTGGCTGTACCAGAACTCCGCTTTTTCAAAGTCCTGGGTCAGGCGATAGCACTCGGCCAGGTTGATTTTGGCCTGCGTGATGTCTTCTTTCTCAAGAATTCGCTCGTAGAGTCCGGCAGCTTCATAAAAGGCATAACTGTTGAAGAGCTTATCGGCTTTCTCCAGCTTAGCGCGTTGACCAAAGACCCCCAGCGAAGAGGCCATGAGGACGAAAAGGAAAGTTCGTTTCATCGGGTTGGGGAGATATGAAATCCCGATGCAATGTATTGGGCCGAGCAACCCTATGCCATATAACGAACCCGCAACATGTGACAGGGTTGGGAAGGGCTAAAAACCTCAGCGCAGCGCGATGGCAAAGCCCGCGTAGGCGCTCAGGTAGCCCACGAAATAGCCGGCCAGCACTTCTTTTCCGGTGTGGGCTTTAAGCGCCAAACGGCTGCTCCCGACCAGGCCCGCCGCCAGAACTACTGTATAGAAGACCCAGGTGATGTTGTCGGAGACCATGGGGACCAGAAACATCGCTGTCGTGGCTAAAGCACCAACACCGCTCGTGTGCATGCTCACCTTCCCCCAAAGTGAATTGACCAACAGCCCGACGAACACAGAAATGCACGCGCCGAGCAGAATTGCCTGAAAAACAGCGGGTTCCTGGGTTCGCTGGTACACCACATAGGCCCAGATGTAGAAAAAACCGGTGGCGATGTAGGGCAAAATCCGGTCCTCGCGCCGGCGAAGGTTGGTGTGCTCGATGAACTTGAGCGCCGCCATCAGCACGATGCTGAACGCGGGAAAAAACGCCGTCAGCAGCAATACGCGGAACAATTCAAAGCCCTTTTGGGGCAAGGCATAGGCGGAAAACAGGTAGCGGTTTCCAAAGAGGTAGATAGCAAACCCGTAGGTGGGAATGAGCAAAGGGTGGAAAACCGTCGAGAAAAAACGGGCCAGAAAGCTGAAAATGATCATAACTCCTTGCGCAGACGAGCCACCGGAATGTTCAGTTGCTCGCGGTATTTGGCCACCGTACGCCGCGCAATGTTATAGCCTTTTTCCTGTAAAATCTCGGTGAGTTTCTGGTCGCTGAGCGGCCGGCGCTTGTTTTCGGCCCCGATCATGTCCGACAAAATGCGCTTGACCTCGCGGGTGGACACCTCTTCGCCGCTGTCGGTGGTCAGGGATTCTGAAAAGAAGTATTTCAGGGGAAAGGTCCCGAACTCCGTGGCGACGTATTTGCTGTTGGCCACCCGGCTGATGGTGGAAATGTCAAGCCCCGTCAGCTCTGCAACGTCCTTGAGGATCATCGGGCGGAGGTTGGTTTCGTCGCCGGTCAGGAAAAACTCCTCCTGAAGCTCCACAATGGAGGCCATGGTGTTGTAAAGCGTCTGCTGCCGCTGGCGAATGGCATCAATGAACCACTTGGCGGAGTCCATCTTTTGCTTGATGTACAAAATTTCGTCGCGGGTGCGCTTGTCTTTCTTGGGGCTGGCTTTGTACGCCTGGTAAATGTCTTTAAACGAATGGCTGACGCGCAGTTCTGGGGCATTGCGCGAGTTCAGCAGCAGTTCCAGAACCCCGGAGTTGTTCAGTATGGTGAAATCCGGGATGATGTACTGGTTTTGCTTGGACTCACCTCCCGTTCCCCCGGGCTTGGGGTTCAATTTGAGAATTTCCCCCAGCGCCAGCTTGATCTCGTCTTCTTCAACCTTGAGCATGCGCTGCATGCGCTCGTAGTGCTTCTTGGAAAACTCATCAAACTGCTCCTCTAAAACCCGAATGGCTAGCCGAATGATGGGATTTTCGGGCTTGCGGTGCAGTTGCAGCAACAGGCATTCCCGCAAATCGCGGGCGCCGATGCCGGCAGGCTCCAGCCCTTGCACGATGAGCAGGGCATGCTCCAGTTCGCCCGCCTCAACGGTAATGTTGCGGCTGAAGGCCAGGTCGTCGGCAATGGCATCCAGCTCCCGGCGCAGGTAACCGTCTTCGTCCAAACTGCCGATCAGCTGCTCGGCTATGGCGAAGGTGCGGGAATCTAACTCCACCATGCCCAACTGGCTGGCCAGGCGCTCCTGAAAAGACTCCGTAACCGCGACAGGAACGGTGCGCTCCTCCTCGTTGGGGTCGCGCTCCGATCGGGTTCGGTAAGAATCGTAATCGTCGTCTTCAGAGAAATAGTCGTCCAGGTTGAGGTCTTCGCCCAGGCTGTCGTTCTCCGATTCTCCGCTTTCGTCCGTATCCTGGTAATCGTCCGCAGAGTCATCAAGCCCCCCTTCTTCCAGGGCGGGATTGACTTCCAGTTCTTCCTGGATGCGCTCTTCAAGCGAGGCCGTAGGCACCTGCAGCAGTTTCATAAGCTGAATCTGCTGAGGCGATAGCTTCTGGAGGAGTTTCTGACTTAGACGCTGGCGCAGCATAGTGCGGTTAAATTACACCGAAAACAGAAAGTTGGCCATAAGGAGCGGAAAGTTAGGCAAGCTTTAAGGCCCTTGTGTGGGTGCAGAAAGGTATTGTTGAGCCTGGATAACGCTGCAAAAGATGACCTTTGAACGCCCCGTCATTTCCCCGTAATTTTGGCGGCTGCAAAAGACATGCCATGAGTTCCTCTGAGACTGAAAAATACGTGTACATTGATGCTTTGGGTTCGCGCGAAGGGCAACCCATAACCCTAAAGGGTTGGGTGACATTTCGCCGGGACAGCAAAGGCATTGTGTTTCTGGGCCTCCGGGACGGCAGCGGTTTTGCCCAAACCGTGGTTACACAAGACCAGGTTTCCGAAGAAACGTTTGCCCTGGCCAGCGAGTTAGCCCTGGAAAACTCCGTGGTGGTGCACGGGGTCGTGGTGCGCAACGAGCGCATGAACGAGATGGAAGTGGCGGTAAGCGGGCTGGAACTCATTCAGGCCGGGCCGGAATATCCCATTTCGCGTAAAGCTCATGGGGTAGAATTTCTGATGGACCAGCGCCACCTCTGGCTGCGTTCCCAAAAGCAGTGGGCCATGATGCGCCTGCGCAACCGGATCGTGTTTGCCATTCACCGATTTTTTCAGGAGCGCGGCTTTTTGCAGCTTGACCCGCCCATTTTTACGGGCAACGCGGTGGAGGGCACCACGACCCTCTTCGAAACCGATTTTTACGGGGAGCCGGCCTACCTGAGCCAAAGCGGCCAGTTGTATGGCGAAGCGCTTGCACTGGCCCATGGCAAGATTTACACGTTTGGCCCCACTTTTCGGGCTGAAAAGAGCAAAACGCGCCGCCATTTGTCCGAATTCTGGATGATTGAGCCGGAAATGGCGTTTTACGACCTGGACCGCAACATGGACCTGATTGAGGACTTTATCGTCTTTGTGACGCAGGACGTCCTGGAAGGCTGCGCGAAAGAGCTCGCCATCCTGGAGCGCAACCTCGCGCCGTTGCAAAACGTGCAAAAGCCCTTCCCCCGAGTGACGTATGAGGATGCGGTGTCCATTATTCGGGGCGAAAAGGAAGTGGATGGCCGCAACAGCCTGGCTGTTATGCAACAGGATCTGGACGAGCTGAAACAGCAAATTGCCGAAAACACCGCCGACATTGCCCGGCGAGAGGAGGCCATTGCTACGGGCTCGCTGAAAAAAGGGGAAATCAACTTCAACCGAAGCCGGATTGATCAGCTTATTGCCACCAACAAAGAGCTGGAAGAAAAGACCGGAAACATCCCGCAGTGGCTTGAATCCGCGCGCAATTTTCCGCGCGGCGAAGATTTTGGCGGCTCGGATGAGACGGTGCTGACCCGCTTGTTTGACCGCCCGGTCATGGTGTACCGCTGGCCCGCCGCCATCAAAGCGTTTTACATGAAACGCGATCCGGAACACCCCGAGTACGTGAAAGGGGTGGACCTTTTAGCCCCGGAAGGCTACGGCGAAATTGTGGGCGGCGCGGAGCGCGAAGACAACCTGGACCTGCTCTTGCACCGGATTGAGGAACACAAATTGCCGGTGGAGGCGTTCCAGTGGTACCTGGACCTGCGCCGTTACGGCTCCGTGCCGCATGCTGGTTTTGGGCTCGGTCTGGAGCGCCTGGTTACCTGGATGGCGGGTACGCGCCACATTCGGGAGGCGATTCCGTTTCCGCGGGCTTATGGGCGTTTGCGGCCTTGAGGGCGCAGTGCATTGGCTAGCTGAACATGCTACCCTAATTTTTGTTACGCCACCTCTCCCTGCACCGCTGACCAGACGCGGTACCAATCTTGTCGGGTTAACAGAATAGACCGAGCCCGGGCAGCTTCGCGGATTCGGTCCAGACGGGTAGTGCCGGTTACCGGAATGATGCCGGCAGGGTGGGCCAACAACCAGGCATAGGCCAGGCTTTCCGGGCTGGCGTCATAGCGCTGTGAAAGTTCCGGCCAAATGGCCTGAAGTTTTGCGTGTTCCATAAGTTTTCCTCCGGCCAGCGGCGACCAGGCCATCGGGCGCAAACCGCGCTCCTGGCATTGGTCCAGGGTTCCGTCCAGAAAAGCGGCGGGCTGCAACGGAGAAAATTCCACTTGATGAAACGCCAGATCCGGATACACTGCCAGAAGCATTTGCACCTGCGAAGGGCGGAAGTTGCTCAACCCAAAAGCGCGGACTTTGCCCTGCTGGCGCAGCGCGGTAAACGTTTCGGCCAGCGCGTGCGGATCCAGGAGCAAGTCCGGCCTGTGCAGCAGCAGGATGTCCAGGAAATCGGTGTGGAGGTTGCGCAGGCTCTGCTCTACGGACGCAACAAGGTGGGCAGGGCTGCTGTCATAAAACTTGATGGCGTGGTCCGGGCGGTTCGGGCTGGGCATGCGAATGCCGCATTTGCTGATCAGAGTCAGCTGGCTCCGCAGCGCGGGTTGCTGCTGAAGCAAGCGGCCAAAATCCTGCTCCGTGCTGTAATGCCCGTAAATGTCGGCGTGATCAAAAAGCGTAAGTCCGCATTCCAGGCAGCCTTCCACAAAGGCCTGCAAGCCTGGCGTGTTCAAGGCTGCCCCCCAACTGCCCAGCCGCATGCAGCCTACTGCCAGTGCGGGATGCGGAAAGCTTGGGGTATCGCGGTCGGGGGAATGGGCCATGGGTGGGGTTGCGCAGCGGTATTGTGGGCAGCCACGGTAGCCTTTCGCCCGGAAAAATAGCACAAAGTGAGGTCTTGAGACCTTGCTTGGCAGGCCTAATGGCTAACTTTGTCTATTGTTTTACGCTTTGCTTTACCCGGAACGTTCCGGGGCAAAACCATCACCAACCGCATGGCTTCATCTATTGGAATTCCTGTCGTGGATCTGGCGCTGTTTCAACAGCCAGGCACCAAACAAGATTTTGTTAAAGCCATTGGCCGGGCGTACGAAGATGTTGGCTTTGTGGCGGTGACCCATCACGGAATCGATCACGATTTGGTCGAACGCTTTTACCACCAGGTCAAGGCGTTTTTTGGTATGCCGCGCGACGCCAAAAAAAAATATGAAATTGTTGAATTGGCAGGCCAGCGCGGCTACACCAGTTTTGGCCGCGAGCACGCCAAGGGCAGCGAGGCTCCCGATCTGAAAGAGTTCTGGCAGTTTGGCCAGCCTGGGGGCAGCGAGGCACTGGACCCCACCGAATACCCGGATAACCTGGAGGTGGCGGAGTTGCCGGAGTTCAACCGCACGGGCATGGAGTTGTACCGCAACTTTGAGCAGAGCGGGCGCCTGCTTCTGCAAGCCATTGCACTGCACCTGGGTCTTGACGAGCACTATTTCGACGAGGGCATCCACAACGGCAACAGCATTCTGCGCGCCATCCACTACCCGCCCATTACCGAAGAGCCCAACACATCCATTCGCTCAGAGCAGCACGAGGACATTAACCTGATCACGCTGTTGGTCGGTGCGTCGGCTGACGGTTTGCAGGTACTGAACAGGCAGGGCGAATGGGTGCCGGTCAATACCACACCGGATATGATCGTGGTGAACGTTGGGGACATGTTGCAACGGCTCACCAACGGCCGGCTAAAGTCAACCACGCATCGCGTGGTCAACCCTCCCCGCGACCAATGGCACACGTCCCGGCTCTCCGTGCCCTTTTTCCTGCACCCGCGCTCAGAAGTGCCGCTCAACTGCCTGGCCTCCTGCATTGATGCGGAGCAACCCCGCCAGTTTGAGGACATTACGGCAGGTGCCTACCTGCGCGAGCGGTTGATTGAAATCGGGTTGTTGAAGGCTTGAGTTCAGAGTCAGAGCTTGAGTTTTGGGTCCTAGCCGCGGAGGTAGGTAACTGGCATTTTCCGCACAAGCAGAAACACAAACAGAGAAAGCCGCCCTTCGCGGGGCGGCTTTCTCTGTTAAAATGAAGCCAGGTTGCTGGCCGGCTTACTCAGCCGTGTACACAAACTTTTCGAGCATACTTTGGCCGTTTACCTGCCATTTGGCCAGGTAAACCCCAGGTGCACGACCGCTCAGGTCAAAACGAGCCTGGTAGCTGTCGGTGCGTCCCGCTTGTTCAGCGTGAATGAGCATGCCGGTCACGTCGTAGATTTCCAGGCTCAAGTCAGCAACTTTGCCCAAAGTGATGGACAGGTTAATGGTTGAAGCCGTGGGATTTGGGAAAACGTCGCTTTCCAACAAGTCCACTTCGCCCAGTTTAGGAGCGCCTTCACAACTGGTGGTGAAGGTTCGCAGCGGGGAACAATCGGACAGCACACCGCCGCAGATGGAGCGTACGCACCATTCATAGGTGGTGCAGGGCTCCAGGCCGCCAACGCGCTTGCCCAACGCGGATACAGGAATTTCAAGAAAATCCGTGGTGCCTACCTCGCGGATGGAAATCATGTAGCCGGTAGCATCAATCACCAGGTTCCAGAACAGATCCACCGTATGGCGGCCATTCACAATTTCGCCGGTACCAGAAGGCGGCAGGCATTCGCCGCATCCAATGGCCGGATCAATGGTGATGGTGCCGGGTTTCTGGTCAAAGCAGCCTTTGTTGTCGCGGACCGCTATTGCCGTGTAGGAACCCGGAGCCAGGTGAACCATAATGGGTTCGCTGGCGAAGGGTCCATAAATCGTCGAGCCAATTTTGACGCGGTAAGGAGGCATACCGGCTTTGGCATCGTCCAGGTCAATGACCACCGAACCGAGCCCGGAAGCACAGTCGGCATCATTGATGGCAACCGTCAGGATTTCCAGTTCGGGCTCGCCGATGGAATAGGTCTGGTTATTGTTGCCCTGGCATCCTCCGGCATCAACCACTACAATGCTGTTGATGGTCGCGCCACCGGGTGCATTGTTGATCATAATGGGCTCACTGGCGAAAGGCCCAAGCACATAACTGCCGTTGATGGTAACCGTATAAGGTCCCGTTCCGGCGCTGGCGTCATCCAGATCAATGACCACCATCCCGTTGCTGACCGTACAGCTGGTAGCGGCCGTGACCGTAACATTAGCTATGACCAAATTGGTGTTCACCGTAATAACCTGTGAAGCGGAAGCTGCGTTGCCACAAGCATCCATGGCCGTCCACGTGCGGGTAATCACATTGCCCACCATTGTTTCGCTGAGCACTGCGCTTACAGCGCCGCTGCAATCGTCATTGGCTGAAACCATGGCTGCAGCAGGTACTTCTTCGCCGCAGGCCAGTGTCAGATCCGCTGGAACACCGCTGAGCATCGGCGCAACCGTATCCAGCACGGTAATGAGCTGGGTCCAGGTTTTGTCATTGCCGCACCCGTCCACCGCCAGCCATTCGCGAACGATGTCGTAGCAACCCGTCAGGCTGGGCTCTTCGCGCTGGCTGAACGTTAGCGGGAGCAAGCCCTCGCAGTCATCGTTAGCCCTGATGGTGGTAGAAACCGCCGGTATGGCATTGCAATACACGGTGCGGTTTGCGGGCTGGCCGCTAAACCAGGGGGCTTTGGTATCCACCGAAGTGATGACCTGGGTGCCTACCGCTGGATTCCCAGCGGCATCAATAGCCGTCCAGGTGCGGGTTGTGGTTTTGCCACAGAGGGCATCGTCAATGACCTCGCTGAACGATACCATGACAGCGCCGTCGCAATCGTCCATGGCCAACACGGTGTCTGGAGCGGGTTCGTGACCACATTCCACCGTCACGTCAGCCGGTACTCCTACCAGAACTGGTGGGGTGGTATCCGGGTTCAAACCGATGGTCTGCATGGCTGAAGCGCCGTTGCCGCATGCATCCGTTGCCGTCCAGGTACGCGTAATCACTCCGCCCATGACGGTCTCGCTGAACATCACGCTAACCGAACCGTCGCAGTTGTCCAGTGCAACAACCACCGGAGGTGCCGGGGCGGGCTCGCCGCAATTCAGGTTCAGGTTATTGGGTACACCCACTAGGTTCGGAGCAATGTTGTCCAACACGGTGATGAGCTGTGTAGCGGAAATGGAGTTTCCGGCAGCATCCGTGGCCGTCCAGGTGCGGTTAATGGTCCGGCAGGCAGCGGGACCAGGACCATAGGTTTCGTTCAGAGTCACCATGAGGGGACCATCACAATCGTCCATGGCGGTTACCAGTGCAGCAGAAGGAATAGAGCCGCAATCCACGGTTTCATCCGAAGGAACACCGCTCAGCACAGGCTTGGTCAGGTCGGGGTTCAACGCAATCTGTTGTGTGTAGCTCGTGGCATTTCCACAGTCATCCGTGGCCGTCCAGGTGCGCTCCAGCACGCCTGCAACGGTCACTTCAGTGAACTGGACGGTAACATCCATGTCGCAGTTATCTGTAGCAGAAATGGAAGGTACCGGGGGAATGGGGTCGCTGCAGTTGAGCGAAATATTGGCAGGCTCCAGGCTCAGGGTCGGTGCCTCCGTATCCGTCACCGTGATGGTTTGGGTATGGCTGCTGCTGTTGCCGCAGGCATCCGTGGCCGTCCACGTGCGAACGATTTGATAACTGCCCGAAGCACAAGTACCAACGGTTTCGTTGAATACCACTGGCACCGAAATGCCGCTGGTCACGCCACAAGATGTGCTGAAGGCACTGTTAGGGATAACCTGCTTTGCTAAGCCAGGACCTTGCCAGCGCGTTTCCATCACTTCGCTACCCGTGTTCTCAAAGAACTGGATCTCAATAGTGTGGCAACCGGCGCTCAGGTGCTTGGTACCGCTTACCTCGGCGGCAGCGTGCAGACCGTCATTGTTGACCACCAACATGCCGTCGATGTACAGGCGAGAGCCGTCATCCGACTTGGTATAGAACGTATAATCGCCTGTGGTTGGAATTTCAATAGCACCCGTCCAACGGATCACGTACTTCTCGGTCACCGTTCGGATGGCCAGGTGGTCGGCATTCTGCGCGTTGGGGGTAACACCGATTTTTGCAGGTGTTCCGGCAGTGGCAAAGAAGCTGGCCAGACTGGAAATGTTGGAGGAGCTGGTCCAATAGGCGTAGTTCAGCCCGGCATTTTCGTTGCCCGTGCATCCGCCTTCCAGGTTGAAGTCGCCGTTGCCACTGGCCGTTGCGCCGTAAATGGTGCCGGTGTAGTAGAACCAGAACGACATGCCGTAGGTAGCATCCATGTCATTGGCCCCTACGCCGATTTGCAGGCCCATGCTAAAGTCGCTGGGCTTGTTGGTCAGGTTGAGCACATCGCCGGCAAAGCAGCCGGTGCCCGTCAGTTTGGAGCGCGATCCGTCCACTTCGTAGTACGTCCAGGTTTCGTAAATGGTGCCGGTGGTTCCGGGACCCGGCTTGTAGGTGCGGCCCATGGCCGACCAGGTAGCCCAATCATAGGCGCCGCTGAACCAGACGTCCACTTCCCATCCGCAGGAGGCGTTGTCTTTGTTTTGAACGGTTCCGGTCAAATGCGCAGTACCGTTGTCGTACACCTCAAAATTGCCCGTTCCCCCAACCCAAACGTAGTTGGCATTGAGGCCCGCCAACGGCAGCCAGAGGCTGCGGCGGTAGGAGCCGTTGTTGTAGCCCTGCACGGTGCAAACCTGGCCACCACATCCGTCAATGGCGGTTAAGACATCCGCAGCGGGAATGGCGCCACAATCAGCCGTTAAGTCTGCTGGCGCACCGCTCAACACGGGTGCCTCGTTGTCAATCACAGTGATGACCTGCGTGGCCACTGCCGAATTGCCGGCGGCATCCGTTGCGGTCCAGGTGCGGGTAACATCGTAGCTTCCCCCTGAACATACACCGGTTACTTCATTAAAGACAACCGAGGGTAAAAGATCGCAATTGTCACTCACCACAATTTGACCGGCTACGCAATTAATCTTTTTGTAACCAATGGCGTCCACCAGGAAATCAACAGCGTCGCCGTGGTTTTTGATTTTTACGCGGTCGCATGCATAACTCAGGGTAAAGCATTGGGTCACGTAACTGGTTGAGGCCGTAACCAACACTTCGGTTTGGTAATAGGTACCCCCGGAAATTTCCCAGATGTAAGCTTTGGCATTGACCGGATCCGGCGTCGTTGCCGTGTAATCCCGGCGCCGCCAGGTTACGCAAACTTCCGTACCTGCGGGCAGCACGGAGCCGAACGTCCACTCAATTTTGTCGCCGCTTTCGTAAAACTGTGCACCTTGTCCATCCGGAGCACCCAAAGAATGGCTGGCATCAACAATGCCTACCTGGGTATGCACGGTGGTTGCGTACTTGGTCTCAATTTCGTTGCAAACACTGGGTGCCGGGGGAATGGCTCCGCAGCCAACGGTCAGGTTTGCCGGTACACCACTGAAGGTAGGGGCCTGAACGTCGCCACCGGAGGCGCAGTCACCGCCTAAGAAAGCAGTGCGGTTCTGGTTGATTTCGGTTAGTGTAAGTGCCCGGCTGTAAACAGCAGCCAGGTACATCGAACCTAACCAGGGGCGATCTTGCGTCAACTCATTAAACAGCGCAAACTTGTGCGTGGTACTCCAGCCGCTAAAATCGCCGCTGCGGGTCCAACTGGCCACTTGTACACCATCCACGTAGATGCGTTCCACATCATCTGTTCCACGGGTAAACACCACGTGTTGGATGCCTGCGCCTACCTGGCCGGTAGCGCATAAATCTGGCGTACCATTGGTATTGCCATTTGAACGCGTGCGGCTGATGTAATCCGCATTTTGCTGTCCAATCGTGAAGTTGCGGTAATCAGGGTTGTTAGAAAGCGTCAAGATCCGCGCCGGACCGTTTTGCGAACTGTTCAACGGATCAATAAAGACTTCAAGGGTGTAAGCATTGGAAGCCTGAATAGACGTGCGAAGTTTATCTGCTGCGCCTGGCGACGAAACTAAAACGGAGGTGTTAGCGCGCAATCCCCCACCGGTCAGCCAGGTCATATTGCCAGGATGGCTAATGTTCAGGTTCAACGGGCTGCCTACGCCTGATACGTCATTCACCACGCTGCCGGTGCCTTCTTCAAACAAATAAAGGGCCTGGAGTCCTGTGGTTACCCGTTGGGCGAATAACCCGGGTGTTGTGAACAAAGTCAGCAGAAGCAAAGCTCCGTACCGACATCGCCCCCAGCGTTGTCTTGTTGTTGTGTTGATCATGGTTGCTTGTAGTTGTTTTCTGATTGGTTCAAACCGTGGTTTAGTATGGAAATGGGCTGATCAAACGACCAGTTTTGTTCCATCACAAAAAGGATTTCTATTCCAGGTTAATTGCGCAGCAATCTGGTTGAAAACTGATGGGCTAATTGACCGGGCATTCCCGATTCTCCGGGAATATCTTCAATATCCGGCAATTTGAAATGAACTCCAAGCATTGCACAAAAAAAAGTTTATTATACCAATATCTAATTGAAATTGAGCAACTTATGAAGAGATGCTGTCTTTAATGCCTCATTTATCTGGGGCAGGCTTAAACGATTGATGGGCATTGGCTAACGCGGGCTTTAAAACAACCCTGTCACAAAAAAACAAGTTTGAGATTAAAACAAAAACGACTAAATGAGCAAATATGGAGGCCATACCGCCAACTTTAAATGTCACAAACATGCTCCTCTTTAAGGCAACGCAACCTTGAGCACAAAGGGGTCAAATACCTGGCTAAGGTACAAATGTCCGGCCCAGATCAACGCCGTAGCCGCACCGCTGATGGTATGGCCATCGTTGGCAAAAATAAGTTGAGGTGCTGGCTGCCGGGTGGAAGGGGTGGGTTGTGCTCCCGGGGTAGCCGGGTTGGTCGGGTTGGTCGGGTTGGTCGGCGCAGCTGTTCCGCTTGGCCCAGGACCTTCATGCAGTCCGGTTGCAACGCGCCAAACCTCAATCGGCGATTTCTTCTGCGCCGATCCGGCATGCCGCACAAAAGCCAGTATGCTGGGATGCCCGGCAACCAGCAGATCATTGCCGTCCCAACGCAGGTTATCCGCGCCGGGAACTTTGGCCAATTCGCGCCGGTCCAGGAGGCTTTCACCGTCCCAGCGGTAGCTGAAAACGCGGCTCTGCCGGGTCGTGGCCACGTACACTTCGCTGCCCCGGGTTTCAATGCCGTTGGCATAAGCCAATTGATCGGCAACCACCCACCAGCGGTTCTTAAAAGCATTCCAGGCCACCACGGTTGACTTTTTGCGCTTAAAAAGCGCCTCAAACCTGTTGCCGCGCTTGCCGGAGTCGTTGGTTACCAACAGCGTGCCGTCGTCCAAAACCGCTACGGCATTGGGCGAGTTCAGCAACGGGTCGGTCCAGGAGCGGAGGTACTGCAGGCGGTCATCAAAAACACGGTACACCAACACGCTGTGCACGTTGTTGGCATCGTCGTGGCTGATCACATAGAGCAAGGGCACAGCCTCGTTCAGGTTCGGGCGAAGGGGTTCTTCGCCTGGCGCAGCCTCTGCAGGTTGAGCAGCTGGTGCCGCGCCTTGCACACCATCAGGCAGGGGCTGCCGGACCAGATCAAGGCCGTGTGGGTGAAACACGAACGGCTCTGGCTCGCCGAAGCGAGGCAATTCCACCGTATGGCTGCTGGTCAGATCCAGCGACCAAATTCCGGCTTGCTGTGGCTCCTCTGTCCGGCGGGCATCGCAGGAAACCAGCAGCCTGGGCTCTGTCCTAAAGGTGTCCAGAACCAAGTCTTCCGGTCCGGCACAAACGGTCAGTTTTTGGCTGGGCCAATCCTCGCCCAACTGGGCAGTCCGGCAACCGCTGACCAGGAGGGTCAGGCTAATCAGGAGCAGCGCGGGGCTATGTTTCTGAGCATTAATCCCCGCTCCGAACCAGCTTAATGGTTTGACTTCTTCCAAATGCATCGGCTCGAAGGTAGTAAATCCCGGGAGCCCAGTCAGTAGCATTCAGCGCATGCCTTCCCGCAGGCTTTTGCGTTTCCAACAATAAGCGGCCACGGGCATCATACCATCGCAAGCGATACGTGCCCGATGCCGCTGTCGGAGGCAAATTGACCCAGATCTGGTCAGCAAATGGGTTGGGCGAAACGCTCCAGTTCAAGGTCCAGTTTTGCGCTTGCTCCAGACCGCTGATGCTAAAGGAGAACGGCTCAGATACGCTGCTGCAACCCGCCGGAGAGGTGAACTGAACCGTGTACAGTCCATTGGCAGTTGGCACATAGGAATTGTTATCTGCCCCGGGAATCAACACGCCTTCCAGAAACCATTGATACGATCCAAAATCACCGGCGGCAAAGAGCGTTTCATCGGTTTGAGAAATGACGGGCACGGCTGGCAACTCATTCACTTGCACGGTCACTTCGCGGGTGTCCGTATGGCCAAAACCGTCGTTGAAGGTGACGGTGTAGGTGGTGGTGGACGTAGGAGAGGCAACAGGATCGGGGCAGTCGCTGCAGCTCAGGCCCAGCGCAGGACTCCAGGAATAAACCACAGCACCTGCAGCGAGCAACGGAACACTTTCGCCCGCACAAACTTCTACCAAACTGGCTACTTCTGGCGCGAGCTGGCTTGGAATTAAATCAGCCAGTTCAAGGCTCATCATGGAACGGGCATGGGTGCCCGCTACCAGCTTGCCGAGACGAAGGTCAATCTCAATGTCATATACGTTAACTACTGGCATGCCACTGCCCAATCGCGCCCAGGTGGAGCCCAAGTTGAGCGTGTAGTACACCCCGCCGTCATTGGCCACGAATACGATGGAGTCATTGCCGGGATAAACCTCCAGATCATTGATGCCCAACGCGGGTAAATCGCCTTGAATAGGAGTCCAGCTGGCACCCCGGTTGATGCTGTAATGCACCAAAGGCGAAAAGTCATTGTCCTTGTAGCCGCTGTGGGTGACGAAAACGGCATTCTCGTTTTGGAACGAACATTCCAAATCCGTGACATACCGGTTGGGGAGCCCTGCATCAATTACCGTCCAACCGCTGCCGCCATCGCTGCTGCGGTTGACGCGTCCATCAGAAGCGCCGGTGTAGAGCAGACCTTCCGTGACAGGACTTTCGCGGATGCTGGTAATTGTATGGAAGCGCGGCTCGGTCAAAACGCCCTTGGTCAGGTCACCGCTAAGCGGGCTGAACACAGGAAAAGCTCCGGTGGCGCGATGCAGGCGATAGGTTCCGGCATAGACCCGCGTTGGATCGTGTGGAGACAGAATATAGGGCATGCTCCAATTGCGCCTGTCCAAAAACGGTATGCTGGATGAAATCCAGTCAAAGCCGGCAGCACCATCATTGGAATACCAAATGTCGCCATTCTGGGTTTCTACAAAGACGATTTCGGGGTCGTCCGGATTGAACTCGGTGTGGAATCCGTCGCCTCCAAACATGCGAATCCAGTCGCCCGGTGAGGCGATGCTTCCCCGGCTGGTGCCGTTGTCCTGGGCGCCGCCCCAGTAGTCGCCAGGCAAGTGCGGGTTCAGTTGCACGTGGTAAAACTGGGTGTTGGGAATATCGTCAATGTCCGTCCAGGTGGTGCCGCTGGTGGTGGTGCGGTACAAGCCGCCATCGGTGGCCAGGAGTGCTTCTGTGGCGCTGAGAAAAACAAGGTCGTGTTTGTCGGCGTGGACATCACCCAGTGGAGTCATGTTGGTCCAGCTGCTGCCGCTGTTGGAGGTTCGCCACAAGTTGACCCCACAGACCCATACTTGGTTTGGCACGAACGGGTTAAAACGAACCTTGGCAAAATACCAGCCAAAACCGCCCATGGCTGAACTGCTGTTCAATCCACTGACGTTGTAGGGCAACCAACTGTTGCCTCCATTAAAGCTCTCATACACCCCTTGTGTTTCCAGGTCAGTGCCAATGTACTGCGCTAAAATATGGTTGGGATTCGCCGGGTCCTGGTCCAAGCCAATGCGACACTGAAAACCGGTGGGAAGACCGCCGCTCAGGGTGGTCCAACTGCCGCCGCCATCGGTAGTCCGGCGAATGATCGCTCCCGGACCATAGACAATGGTATAGAAATTGCTTCGCAGTCGGTCCCAGCCCGCTGCCCAAACGCGGTTCGGATCTGTTTCGTCAATGATAAAGTCAGCAATGCCGGTGGAATCGGATATGTGCAACACGCGAGACCAACTTGCACCCCCATCGGTACTCTTGTACAACCCGCGATTGCCGTCTTTTTCAAACGGAAGGCCCATGGCTCCAACATAAATAAGATTAGGGTCAAGCGGATGCACCCGAACCCGGGAAATTATGCGCGTTTCGGCAAGGCCCAGGTAGGTCCAGGTGGCTCCGGCATCCGTGCTCTTGTACAGTCCATCCCCAATAAAAGGAAAACCGCTTACGTTGGGGTCACCGGTTCCGGCATAAATAATATTATGGTCGCTTGGATCTATTTCAATATCACCGATGGGTAGAAAAAGTTGATCGTCAAAGATGGGCACCCAATTAGCGCCACCATCGATGGTTTTAAAAATCCCCCCTGCCGCACAGCCAACATAGATAATGTCATGGTCTGTGGGGTCCACTGCAATGGTGTTAATCCTGCCTCCGATGTTCTTTGGGCCTTCCAATTGCCAACTGGCTCCGCCTCCGCGGGCGATTTCCGTTTGGCGAATGGCTTGATAATCCGCGCGGGCTTGCTCCAACCCGCGAGTGTAGGCTGCCAACGAAAACTGACCATCTGGCCAGCTGCGCATGGCGTAGTAGTGGTCAGCGGGCTCGTGCTTGCTGTTGAGCTTGCCTGGATCGGACTGCACTGCTTGCGCAGCTGTGGCATTGGCTGAATCCGCACCGGGATGGGCAGCTGGATTCTGGAAAGGAGACTTGATTACCATTGCAGCAGCCAGGACAGCCAGGCTACCTGCAGCCAAAACTGCGCGAAAGGACAATTTCACAGGGAGAGTTTTGAGGCGAACAATAAATCAAGTTAGCACAAACGGAATACTCTTTGCAACCGGGAAGGGGGCGCAACGCCCTTAGGCACGCTCGCAGGGCCGGTCAGTCCAGCTTTCGGCGCTTTGGCGGAGCAGTTAATTTAGGCGGGGCGCTGTTGTTGCCCTTGGCCACCACTTTCCCTTTGTTTGCCCCTGTCGCGGCTCCAGGTCCAATCGGCTTTCGAAAATGCTTGAGCAGCCGCACTTCCTCTTCGCTGAGCAAGCGCCATTTGCCCCGGGGTAGGTCCTTTTTGGTCAGACCGGCATAGACAACGCGGTCCAGTTTATCCACCTCATAGCCAAGGTGCTCAAAAATGCGGCGAACCACACGATTGCGGCCGCTGTGCAGCGACACCCCAACCTCCGTATGATCCTTTGAATCCGGGAAAGCCACTTCATCCAGGCGAACCGGGCCATCCTCAAGCACAACACCCTTCTTGAGTGCTTCAAAATGTTCGTCGCGCAAGGGCTCGTTGAGCTTGGCGGCGTACACCTTTTCCACCTCGTAACGCGGGTGCATCAAAGCCTCAGCCAGCTCCCCGTCATTGGTCAGCAACAACAATCCTGACGTATTGCGGTCAAGTCGCCCGACGGGATAAATGCGGCGGCTTCCGGCACGCTCCACCAATTCCATCACAGTTTTTCGGCCGCGATCATCGGAGGTTGTGGTCAAAAATCCGCGAGGCTTATTCAACAAAACATATATGAAACATTCCGGTTTTAACAGTTTTCCACGGTGCTCTACTCTATCTCCGGGCAGAATCTTCCTGCCCATTTCCAGCACCACCTCGCCATTCACCGTCACCTGCCCATCGGCAATCAGTTCATCTGCCTTTCGCCGCGACGCAACACCCGCGTGGGCCAGAAAACGGTTCAGCCGCATGATGTCGGCAGTTTCGGCTGGCTTGGTAGCCGCCGGAGCACGGCGCTTTTCGGGCTTCAGCTCCTCCTTGGCTTTGCGCGGAGGCGCAGCCTTCTTGACCATACCCTTTGCTGTCTTTCCGTGGAAGGGTTCTTTTGATTTACGGGCAGGTCGTTTAGCCATGGCTTAAAATTCCGGGGGAAAAACTCCCGTCTACCGGCAACGGCATCGCTGCGGCAATACGAAAGCTAAGAAATTGCTGGAAATTTTCGTTCAGCTTGGAGCGATAGCGTTCAACCACCAAGGCCTACCCTCAACGGGCCGTTTCGTCGTCGGGATCCGCATCGGTCGGCAGATCAACTGAATCCTCTGCCGCTTCTCCCGAATCAGCCTCTTCGACTGAATCCTCTGCTGCCTCTTCCGAATCAGCCTCTTCGACCGAATCATTCGCTGCCTCTTCCGAATCGGCCCCTTCGACCGAATCTTCCGTTGCTTCTTCCGCGCCAGACCCTTCGCCCGTCATGGCTTCAGCCTCGTCTTGGGCCATGGCCGCCGCATCCTGCTCGCCCAGTTGCCCGTCAGCGTCTTCGGGCTTGGCCTCCTCCTCACCGAGCCTAACCTCATCCTCCAGTGCCTCAGCCGGCACGCCGATGGAGTCCCCTCCCTCTTCAAACTCGCGCAGTTTGGGCAACTCGTCCACGGAATTGATGCCGAAATAGTCCATGAAACCACCGCTGGTGGAGTACAGCAGCGGCTTGCCCGGGCTTTCGGAGCGGCCGGTGATTTCAATCAGCTCGCGCTCCAGCAATTTCTGGATGGAGTAATCGCAATTGACGCCGCGAATGTTCTCGATCTCCGACTTGGAAATGGGCTGCCGGTAGGCGATAATGGCCAGCGTTTCCATGGCCGCCGTAGAGAGGCGACGCTTGGACTTGATGTTCAGAAAAGACGAAACCGAAGCGTGGTAAGGCTCCTTGGTCAGGAAGCGATAGCCACCGCCGGTGTGCACAATTTTGAAGGGGAAGAAATCCTCTTCGTACTTCTGCAATAACGTTTCCAAGTGGTTGATGACCACATGGGCATCCAACTCCAATTCCAACGCCCGGTTGAGCGAATTGACCAAATCAGCCACCGGCACCGGATGGTCCGACGAAAACAAGATGGCCTCAATATGTTTGTCCAGATCCTGCACGGGTAAAGAAGCCGCAGCCCTTAGCCTTCGGAGAGCGCGGCAGCCCCGCTGACAATTTCCGTCAACTCGGTGGTAATGGCGGCCTGGCGTGCGCGGTTGTAAGAAATCTTGAGTTCTTTAAGCAATTCCCCGGCATTGTCCGTGGCCTTGTCCATGGCGGTCATCCGCGCGCCGTGTTCGGCAGCATTTGAGTCCAGGAGGTAGCGGAAGAACTGCGTGTTGAGGATACGCGGCACCAATTCGGCCACCATCGTTTCGCGGTCTGGCTCAAAAATGAACTCGGTCTGGGTCGTACTCGCGCCCTTTTTGTCGTCGTCAAACTTGCTGATGGGCAGGAATTGTTCCACCGAAAGAATCTGCGTAGCCGCGTTCTTAAAGCTGTTGTACACCACCACGACCCGGTCGTAGCGGCCATCGGCGAAGGCGGTCTTGAGGTAGTCGGCAGCTTCTTTCGATTTCTCAAAACTCAGCCCGCTGAACATGCCCGCAAAATCCAGGATCAGGGGAAAATCGTTGCGTTTGAACGCATCAGCCGATTTCTTGCCAATGGGCATGATGTGCAGGTCGCCGCGGATGGACTGATCAGCATACTCCGTTCGGGCCAGCAGGCGCACCTGCTTGATTACGTTTGCGTTGAAGCCGCCACACAACCCGCGATCGGACGTAATGGCCACGATCAACACTTTGCGCACCGGACGTGCTTCGGCCTGAGGGATGTTCACTTCGCCCTTGGTTGCCTCCGCCAGGTTCGCCAGGATGCTCGTCATTTTGACGGCATAAGGGCGCATCCGCAGGATCGCGTCCTGCGCTTTGCGCAATTTGGCCGCGGAAACCACTTTCATGGCCTTGGTGATCTGCTGGGTAGAGGTCACCGAGCTGATCCGCGTGCGTACTTCCTTTAGCTTGCCTGACATAGGGCGGGATTAGGCAGTTTTCTTGTATTGGACCGTCATCTCTTTGGCCACTTTGGCCAACACGCCGGTTAACTCATCGCTGTATTTGCCAGCGGCCAGGTCTTTAAGCACCTGGGGGTGGTGCGACTCCATGTGGCTGAGGTACTGGCCCTCAAACTCGCGGATTTTGTCTACCGGCACGTCGCGGAGCAGCCCTTGCGTACCCAGGTAAATCATGGCAATCTGGTTGCCCACGGTTACTGGCTGGAACTGGCCCTGCTTGAGGATTTCCACGTTGCGCTTGCCCTTTTCGAGCACGGACATGGTGGCGGGGTCAAGGTCAGAACCGAATTTGGCGAAGGCCTCCAGTTCGCGATACTGCGCCTGGTCCAATTTGAGGGTACCGGCCACTTTCTTCATGGACTTAACCTGTGCATTACCCCCTACGCGCGATACCGAAATACCGACGTTGATGGCCGGGCGAACACCCGAGTTAAACAGGTTGGATTCCAGGAAAATCTGACCGTCCGTAATGGAAATTACGTTGGTGGGAATGTAAGCCGACACGTCACCAGCTTGCGTTTCAATGATGGGCAGTGCCGTCAGCGAACCACCGCCTTTCACGATCGGGCGGATGCTCTCCGGCAAATCGTTCATCTGGCTGGCAATCTGGTCGTTGTTGATGATTTTGGCAGCGCGCTCCAGCAAGCGGGAGTGCAGGTAGAACACGTCACCGGGGTAAGCTTCGCGACCTGGAGGGCGGCGCAGCAACAGCGACACTTCGCGGTAAGACACGGCCTGTTTGGACAAATCATCGTACACAATCAGTGCCGGACGACCCGTGTCGCGGAAGAATTCACCGATGGCGGCACCGGCAAAAGGAGCGTAAAACTGGAGCGGGGCGGGATCAGAAGCCGAAGCGGCCACAATCACGGTGTAGGGAAGGGCGCCGTAGCGTTCCAGCGTCTTGCTGACCTGCGCCACCGTCGAGTTTTTCTGACCAATGGCCACGTAGATGCAGAACACCGGCTCGCCGCGCTCGTAGAACTCGCGCTGGTTGATGATGGTGTCAATGGCAATAGCGGATTTGCCCGTCTGGCGGTCGCCGATGATCAACTCGCGCTGGCCGCGGCCAATCGGGATCATGGCGTCAATACTCTTGATGCCCGTTTGCAGCGGCTCGTTCACCGGCTGGCGGTAAATAACCCCGGGAGCTTTGCGCTCCAGCGGCATTTCGTACAGCGCTCCGGCGATCGGGCCTTTGCCGTCAATCGGCTCACCCAGGGTGTTCACCACGCGGCCCAACATGCCTTCGCCCACGCGAATGGAGGCAATAATGCCGGTGCGCTTAACCGTGTTGCCTTCTTTGATGGCATCAGAAGGACCCATGAGCACAACCCCGACGTTGTCCTCTTCCAGGTTGAGCACGATGGCGCGAACGCCGTTTTCGAACTCCACCAATTCACCCGCCTTGGCATTGGTCAGGCCGTAAATGCGGGCAATTCCGTCCCCCACCTGGAGAACAGAACCAACTTCCTCCAAATCTGCGGCGGATTGAAAGTTGGAAAGTTGCTGCCGGAGAATAGCAGATATTTCGTCGGGTTTTACTTCTACCATGACTTGGTTTTTTCGGGCTGGGTGCAGCGTATGTCGAAGGGGCGCAATGCCCCGGGCAATTTCTTAGTATTTCTTGACGTAGGTGTTCTGTTCAAACTCTTTCCGGAGCCGGCGCAAGTTGCGAATGACGCTGGCGTCGTATTGCTTGTCGCCGTAGCGGATGATGTATCCGCCAATCAATTCCGGATCAACCACCGATTCCAATTCAACGGTAGCGGAAGCCGACTCGCGCAGGCTTTCGGCAATCTTGTCTTTCAGTCCGGCGTCAATCGGCTGCGCCGTCGTAATGCGCACTGCCTTGATGTTCTTGAGCTCGTTGTAGCGCTCCAGGTAAATCTTGACAATCTCCGGCAGGTGAGATTCGCGGTGTTTGCGCACCAGAATCTCCATGAAATTCATCAGGATGGCATCCACGCGTCCGGTGAACACCTTCTGCAAAATGGGCAATTTCTTGGCCGGGTGAATGATGGGGCTGCGCAGCAACATGGTCAAATCCGCATGCGCACGCATGGTGTCACTCAACATGCGCATATCAGCCGTGACCACATCGAGCTGGCCCTTTTCGAGGGCCAGGTCCATGATGGCTTTGGCGTAGCGATTAGCAAGGCGAATCGAAGACATGCTTAGTTGAGTTTGAATTCGTCCACCAGGCTGTTGATGTAAGCCTCCTGTTCGTTTTTGCTCTGCAGCTCGCGACGCAGCACTTTTTCAGCGATGTCAAGCGCCATGATGCCGGCTTTGTTCTTGACATCAATCAACGCGGCCATTTTCTGGTTGTTGATGGCCTCTGCGGCGCTGGCCACAATGCGATCCGCTTCTTCTTTGGCGCGGTCGCGGGCCTCTTCCATGACGGAATTGGCGGTCACGCGGGCTTCCTGGATGATGCGGCTGCGCTCTTCGGTAGCTTCTACCAGCAAGCGCTGGTGGTCAGACTGAAGCGCGGCCATTTCAGCGCGGGCCTTTTCGGCCATTTTCAGGCTGTTCTCAATGGCATCCGAGCGCTCGCGCAGGGATTTGCCAATGGGACCAAAAGCGTATTTGCCCAGGATAAACCAGAGCAGCGCAAAGGTGAGCATGGTCCAGAAGAACAAGCCGAAATCCGGCGTGATCAGGCTGAAAGCATTGGCTAGAATGGCCATATGATTGAGTTTCCGGTTTGGGAAAGGGGGTCAGGTCAAAAGAAGAAAAGGCGCACCCGGCCAACCGCCGGGAAGCGCCTTTTCGAGGGAAATGCTATCCGCCGGCCTGCAACAACGCCACCACCACGGCAAAGAGGGCAACACCCTCGATGAGCGCTGCGGTGATGATCATGTTGGTGCGGATCATGCCTTCGGCTTCGGGCTGACGGGCAAGGGCTTCAACAGCGCTGCCACCAATCCGGCCGATGCCGAGTCCGGCACCAATTGCTGCAAGACCACCGCCCAGGGCACCGATGCCGTTGAGCGAGTCAAGCATGAGAACGGTCAAGAGATCCATAACTGAAATTTAGGGGAACCGTAAAAAATGCGATCATTAAAAAATGAGAAGATCAATGGTGTTCGCTGTGGTCTTCAACCGCCATGCCGATGAACAACGCCGACAGCATGGTAAAAATGAAGGCCTGCAGGAAAGCCACGAGCAATTCAATCAAGCCCATGAACAGCACAAAAGGCACGGCAACGGCCGCCCCTCCCAGGCTGCCCGGGATGCTTTGACCCAGGTTGCCGAATACGAAAATCAGCGCCGTGAGGCTCAGCACGATGATGTGTCCTGCCGTAATGTTGGCAAAAAGACGAATCATCAGGGCGAAGGGCTTGGTGAAAATGCCAAAGATTTCAATCGGGATCAGGATCGGCTTTACGAAAGCCGGCGTGCCCGGAGCAGTAAGGTTGTGGTGCCAGTAAGACTTGGTGCCGTTGATGTTGGTCAACAGAAAGGTAATCAGCGAAAGCGCCAGCGTTACCGTGATGTTGCCCGTCAGGTTGGGGTTGCTGATGAACGGCAACTGGCCGATCATGTTGCCGATCCAGATGAAGAAAAACACCGTCATCAGGAAGGGCATGAAGCGGTCGGCGTTTTTGCCCAGGTTGGGCACCGCGATGTCTTCGCGCACAAAATTGACCAGCGGCTCAATGAACGCCTGCAAGCCCTTTGGGGCCATGCCCGCCCGGCGGCGATAAGCCGCGGCAACCGCCATGAAAATCCAGACCATGATAATGGCCACCAGAAAGAGGGCGGCCACATTCTTGGTAATGCTGAAATCAAACCAAGGGTATGCAAACCCATCGCGCACCAGATCGTGGCGACCGGCCGTAAACACCTGGTTGTTGTAGCAAAGCAGGGCTTTTCCGGTGACCTCGTCGGTCATAAAATGGCCGTCGTTGTGCAAATCAACCTTGCCGGAAGGGAATCCTTCCCCTTCGACCCGCATCAAACGGCCGTGGTTCATGATAAAGCCGTCGTAGGCGCGATGGCCCCCTTCGAGCTTGGAACTCATGAAGAACTTGATGCCCTCTCCTTTTATATAAGCAATGCAGGGAAGGGGAAGGGTGGCGCCGTGAAAAATCTCCCATTCGTTGGCATCTGCAATGTGGTGCAGAATCATGGGCGTGGGATCGTAGCCTTCTCCAGAACCTTCGCCGTGGCCTCCGTGCTCGCCGTGGCTGGCGGCGCAAGGGTCATTGGCATGGTCGGCATGCTCGTCGCCGTGCGCTGCATCAGCATGTGCTGCATCGGTATGGGCATCGCCCGCGTACGTATCGTCCGCATGAACGGCGCCATGAGCATCCGAAGCATGCGTTTCAGCGTGATCCACCGCGTGCTGTTGCTCCGAGCCGTGATCCGCCTGCTCTGCGCTGGCCAAAACAGGGCTAAATACACCCATACCAACAGCGAAAACACTGGTAATCAACAGATTAGCTGACATGGTCCGGAATTTTCGAATGGCCAAGTTGCGGGCGTTTTTTTTTACGCTGCAAAGGTAGCCATACAGCAGGGTATTCCAAACTTAGCAGCCCGGAATGACGCCCCTTTCCGCATCTTTTCGCAAATTAGTAGGTAATGACCTGCTCTTCCATAAGCTCCGGCAAGGCCCGAAACTCGTACTGCTGGTTGCGCAGGCGCGGCTCAAAACCCGCCTCGCGAATGGCCTCCTGAATGCTTCGCGACGTAAAACGGTGCGGCGCACCGGCTGCAGACACCACGTTTTCTTCAATCATGATGCTGCCGAAATCGTTGGCACCCGCGTGCAAACAGGCCTGCGCAATGGCCTTGCCCACCGTGAGCCAGGAGGCCTGAATGTTCTCAATATTGGGCAAAAACATGCGCGAAAGCGCGATCATGCGAATGTATTCCTCGCCGGTAGTGTCGTTTTTGGCCCGGCGAATGCGCTTTAGCGTGGTGTCCACGTCTTGGAACGTCCAGGGAATGAACGCGATGAACCCCTTGGCGTGCGCGGGTTTTTCGCTCTGCACCTGCCGCAGCTTCTCCAGGTGCAGAAAACGCTCTTCAAGGGTCTCAATGTGGCCAAACATCATGGTGGCCGACGTGGTGATGTTCAATTGGTGCGCCGTGCGCATCACGTCCAGCCATTCCTGGCTGTTGCACTTGCCTGTGGCGATAATGGCGCGCACCCGGTCCACCAAAATCTCCGCGCCAGGGCCCGGAAGGCTGTCCATGCCCGCTTCGCGCAGCGTGCGGAGCACATGCTCGTAGGTATGCCCGCCCAGTCCCGCGATGTGCACAATCTCCGGCGGACCCAGTGCGTGCAGCTTCACATTCGGAAAATCCTCCTTGATTTCGCGGAAAATACGCGCGTAAAACTCCAGGCCCAGCTCCGGATGGTGCCCGCCCTGCAGCAACAGCTGCTCCCCGCCGTAGCGGATGGTCTCCGCAATTTTGGTCCGGTAAGTCTCGCGGTCCGTGATGTACGCCTCGCCGTGCCCCGGCACCCGGAAGAAATTGCAAAACTTGCAATTGGCCACGCACACATTGGTGGTGTTCAGGTTGCGGTCAATGATCCAGGTCACCTCCGCCGCAGGCTTCTTTTGCATCCGCAGCCGGTTGGCCACATGCATCAATTCGGCCGTCGGGGCCTTTTCCAACAGGTGTATACCCTCCTCAACACTGAGCCATTCCAGGTTGAGGGCCTTGCGGTAGAGCGGTTGAAGGTTCATAGCTTCGCCGGGATTATCTTTAACGCTTGCAAAGGTAGCGCCTCCGCTAACGGTTTCGGGCGAAAGGCTTCGCTGGCCCGCAGCAACTGTTGCGCTGCGCAACGGACCCCTTTCGCCCGCAAAACCCTTGCCCAAGATCAAACACGCCACCTGGCGAAACGTTCAAGACAGCTTACCCCCACCATGATTTCCTACCACCAACATACCCTGGCCAACGGACTGCGCATTCTTGTACACGAAGACTCGAGCAGCCCCATGGCCGCTGTGAATGTGCTTTACGACGTGGGCGCGCGTGACGAAGAGGCCGGCCGCACCGGTTTTGCGCACCTGTTTGAGCACCTGATGTTCGGCGGTTCCGCGGGCGTGCCCGAATTTGACACGGTGCTGCAGCGCGCCGGCGGCAACAACAACGCCTACACCACCAACGACCTGACCAACTATTACGACGTGTTGCCGGCCGCCAACCTGGAAACCGCGTTTTGGTTGGAAGCAGACCGCATGAACCTGCTCGATTTCAGCGAGCGCTCGCTGGACGTGCAGCGCAAAGTGGTGTGCGAGGAATTCAAGGAACACTACATCAACCAACCCTACGGCGACGTCTGGCACAAACTGCGCGCGCTGGCCTACACCGTGCACCCCTACCGCTGGCCCACCATCGGGTTGGAGCTTTCGCATGTTGAAGAAGCCAGTTTGGACGATGTGCGCAACTTTTTCTACCGCTTTTATCGCCCTAACAACGCCATTTTGGCTGTTTCCGGGGGCGTGAAAACCGGGCAGGTGCTGGAATTGGCGCAGAAGTGGTTTGGCGGCATCGAGCAAGGCACACCTAACCGCCGCAACCTGCCTATGGAGCCCTTCCAACGAGGCTCCCGTCAAATGACCGTTGAAGCCGACGTGCCCGTAGACGTGCTCTACCGCGCCTGGCCCATGTGCACCCGCACCCACGCCGATTACCACGCCACCGACCTGCTCAGCGACACGCTCAGCGCCGGTGAATCGGGCCGTCTGCATCGCCGACTGGTCATGGAAAACGAGCTGTTCAGCGACCTGGAAGCCTACGTAACCGGCTCGTTTGACCAAGGGCTGTTTGTGGTAGAAGGCAAGTTCGCCGAAGGGGTGGACCGCGCCGAAGCCGAAGCCGCGCTGGACGAAGAACTCCAGCGCATGCGCCGCGAGCCCGTTTCCGAAGAAGAGGTGGAAAAGGCCCGCAACCAGAGCGAAGCTTATGAAGCCTTCGGTAACGTCAGCGTGCTCGGCAAAGCCATGAAACTGGCCTACTACGAATTGCTCGGCGACGCTTCGCTGGTCAACGAAGAAATGGAGCAATACCGCCGCGTCACCGCCGCCGACATCCAGCGCGTGGCCGATGAGGTGCTGCAGCCTGAGAAGTGCAACACCCTGCATTATCTCGCCAAGCAACCAGTATTGAGTTAAGCTCGGCAGCGCTTCTCCTGACATTCATTACACTGAACAAACGTTCAATCCACATTCTCCCAACGCCAAACCGCCCCCATGGCCCAGCTTCCCGCCCCTCCGCTCATGCACCCCATCACCGACGCGCATTTCGTGCACCCTGAAAAGCACGTGCTGAGCAACGGTGTGCCGCTTTACGCCATTGATGGCGCCGCTGACGACATCCTCAAACTGGAGGCCGTCTTTCCAGCCGGTCGCCGCTATGAAACCGCGCCAGGCGTATCCGCCGCCGCCGCCAAACTCATGACCGAAGGGGCGCCCGGCCTCAACGGCACGGCCATCGCCGAAACGGTAGAACGCTACGGCGCTTCGCTCAAAGTGCGCGGCGGTTTCGACTACACCACGCTGCAATTGCAGGGCCTCAACCGCTTCCTGGACCGTCTGCTGCCGGTGGTGCACGGCATCGTTTACGAGGCCAGCTACCCCGAAAAAGAATGCGCCAACTACGTGCGCAACAACCGCCAGAAAATCAAAATTCGCGAACAGAAGGTTGATTATCTTGCTGACACCGGCCTGCGCGAGGCGCTCTACGGGCCCCAGCATCCCTACGGCTATAAAATGACGGGCGAATTGTTCTCGTCCCTCACGCGACAGTCGCTTCTGGATCACCACCGCCGCACCATCGCCCAAAGCCAACCCTTCCTCATTGCCGCCGGCCGCATCACCGATCAGGTCCTGGACTTTGCCGAAGCCGCCTTTGGTCGCTCCGTTCGCACGCACATTGCGGCTACCCCTTACGCCGCTGCCCAGCCTGCCGCGTCGCTGAACATTCACCAGGTTAAGACCGGCTCCGTGCAATCGGCCCTTCGCTTTGCCAAACCCATCATGGCCAAAAGCCATGAAGACTACCGGCGCTTCTTTGTGCTCAACACCATTTTGGGCGGCTATTTCGGGTCGCGCCTGATGAGCAACATCCGCGAAGACAAAGGCTACACCTACGGCATCTACTCCGGTATGACCCACCTGGACGACGCCTCCTACTTCTACATCAGCGCCGAAGTGGGCTCGCACGTCTGCCAGCCCGCCATCACCGAAGTGTACACCGAAATGCAGCGCCTCCGCGACACTCCCGTCGGCGACGAAGAGCTGGACCTGGTGCGCAACTACCTGCTCGGCACCATTCTGGGCTCCATTGACGGCCCCTTCCGCACTGCCGACACCGTCCGCGGCATCCTCCAGGGCCACCTGCCCATGGACTACGTGCAGCAGCTCGTGGATACGATTCGCACCGTTACGCCCGTTCAATTGCAAACCCTGGCCAAACGCTACCTGCTTCAGGATGACCTGCTGGAACTGGTGGTGGGCTGGCCGGAAGAAGCCGCGGTTTCAGGGGCGAATGGGGTTGGGGTTTAACACAATATTTTCTATGGTTCAAAGAATATACATAGATACTTCAGTAGTTGGTGGCTACTTTGACGAAGAGTTCAAAGAAGCAACCATAAAACTCTTCCAGCGCCTAGAGGCTCAAGAAGTAAAATTCGTAGTATCTGATCTGCTGGACTTGGAACTTATTGAAGCTCCTATTCACGTAAGGGAATTGTTGCTCAAGTACCCGGCTCATTACTTTGAACGTATTGAGTTAACGGAAGAAGCAATCAAGCTAGCTAACTTGTATGTAGAAAATAACGTAGTTGGAATTACAAGCATAGAAGATTGCCGCCACATTGCCTTAGCTTCTATAAACAAAGTTGATGTTCTGGCAAGTTGGAATTTTAAGCATATTGTAAATTTAGATAGAATTAAAGGATACAATTCAGTAAATTTAAAGATTGGATACTCCATGCTGGAAATTAGAAGCCCAAAAGACTTAGTTCGATATGAAAATGAATGAAAACCAAGAACCATTTGACGCTGTCAAAATGATGCGTGAAATCCGGGAAAAGATTAGTCAGGAAACTAAGCACATGACACTTGATGAATTAAAATTGTATATAAAAAATAAACTATTAGAAAATAAAGTAACACCTGTTGGTCAAAGGTAGCCGCACTCCTGCAAAGGGCTCAAAATTGTAAGTGCGTGTCTTTGTTTGAACACCATGCTAAATAAACATTTAATACAAATATATAAAGGAATGCAATGTTGCTGTAACGCCGGTTTGTTTCATGACCACGCATCAATACATTCATTTCGCCTATCGCATTTGCTCACTTGCGTACTATCATTTGGCTTCAACCTTAAACCAGTGTTATCAAACAAGGCCCATACCTTAAGTTCAACGCTGTCCGCTGTTTTCGTTTGCCTACTTCTATTCAACAATGCCCACGCCCAAAGCCTCAACCCGCCCGAACTGTTTTGCGCTACCAACTCGCTCAGCGGTGATGTTTCCTTGACCTGGACACCATCGGTCAACCCCTGCGGTCCGTTTGAGGGCTACGAAATCTGGGCAGCCACTGCGCCGGACGGGCCCTACAGCCTGCTCAGCACTGTGCTGACCGAAGCCAGCAGCACGTTTACGCATATTGGTGCCGATGGAGTGACCAGCACCTGGTATTACTACCTGATTCCTGACTACGATTGTCCCGGTTTTGCGGCACCAACTTCTGACACGTTAGACAACCGCGATCCGGTTCCACCTATTATAGATTATGTTACGGTTGTGCCCACAGGTGCGGAGTTGAACTGGTTACCCAGCCCTTCGCCCGAAACTACTTCTTATATTATTTACCGACAGGTTGTTGGATTCACCCCCATTGACACGGTGTACGGCCGCTTCAACACCGTGTACACTGACCTTGGCGCCGCCGTGAACACGCAGCCCGAAACCTATTCCATCGCAGCGTTGGACTCTTGCCGCACGTTGGGCTTGTTCGCCAACCCGGCGCACACCACCATTTTGCTGCAGCAGGACCTGGACATCTGCGGCAACTGGAACCTGAATTGGAATGCTTACGCCGAATGGCCCGGCGGTATAGCCAGCCACGACATCGTGACCTCCGTCAACGGCGCGCCCGAAACCGTGGTGGCCAGCGTTCCCGGCGACCTGTTTGCCTACAACCTGGCCGTCAACGACGGCGATTCCGTCTGCGTCAGCGTTCACGCGCTGCGGGGCGATGGCGTTTTCTCCCGCTCCAACACGCATTGCCGCAACATCACCAAAGTGCAACCTTCGCGCTTCGTTTACTTGCGCAACGCCACCATGGCCGCCAGCGATTCCGCTGTTGTGGAATGGTACACTGACCCACTCGCTGACGGCGAAAGCTGGCGCCTGGAACGCGGCGGTACGCCTGGGCCCTGGTCCATCCGAGGCAGCGGCGACTTTCCCGTGCCACCTGCCGGCTTCTTCAGCTTCAGTGACTTTCCCACGGAAGCCGGCCTCTACTACCGCGCTCAAACCGAAGACAGTTGCGGAGCTCTCGTGCCCTCCGGTGCCGGCCGCACCATCCGCCTGCGCAGCGACGCCGCCTTTGGCCTGAGCAACAACCTGACCTGGAACGCCTTCGAGCTGCCCAACGCCACCGTGCATGGCTACGACCTCTTTCGCCTGGACGCCGGCATTTGGACGCTGCTGGTCACGCTTCCGTCTACCGCGCTGCAATACACCGATGACGTCTCTGCCTTTCTTTCGGGCGAAGGGGTTTTCTGCTACCGCATCGAGGCCCGTTTCACCCTCGACCTGCCCGACCTTGCACTGACCGAAAACCTGACCAGCCGCTCCAATGAAACCTGCGCCGAGCAAATCGGCAAGGTCTTCGTGCCCAACGCCATCGTGCCTGGCGGCTCCAATCCGGTCTTTAAACCCGTTATCCTCTTTGGCGAAACGGGCTCGTACAACCTGCAAGTGATCAGCCGCTATGGCTC
>WGOA01000020.1 GCA_016124275.1 Bacteroidota bacterium | reverse complement strand
ACCGTTCAGGTTCCACTGGTAGGCGGCCAGACCGTTAGGCCCGCAAATGGTGTCCGGGTTGCAGACTTCATAGCAGCCAGCGGGCACGATGCACAAATCCGGCAGCGGATGAATGATGGCGCTGGCGCTGCTGGAACAACCAGTGGCCGTGTCCGTGCCAAAGGCCGTGTACGTGCCTGGCTGTTGCACCGTGATCGACGGGCCATTTCCCCCGTTGCTCCAGCTGTATATGACGCCAGGTTGCACGGGTACCACCGTTAAGACATTAGGCGAACCGGCGCAGGAATCGCCTGCAACCGTTACCGTAAACGAAGGCGAAATGGCTACGGCAACCGTTATGACCGCCGAAGTATCAGAGCAGCCGTTGGCGTTGGTCACGATGACCGAGTAACCGGCCAATAGATTGGTATCGCAGACCGTCAACTGCTGGAGCGTGTCACCGGTCAGAGGATTGCCCAGGTCATCCAGCCATTGGTAAGAAAAGCCAAAGCCCTGCGTGGCGCTCAAGGTGACGCAACCATTGTCGCAGATGTAGGGATTGCCTGAAATGACTGCAACAGGCTTGGGAATGACCACAACCGTAACCGGATCAATCTCCAGATCGCAGCCGTTGGGATCGGTGATCGTCACCCCATAAGAGCCGGCAGTACCGACCGTAATGGAAGCTGTGGTTGCGCCGTTAGTCCATAGATAAGTATAGGGTCCGGCCGGTGCAAAGAGCGTTGTGGTTTCTCCCTGGCAAATGGTCAGGGAAGGCGCATAAGTAATAGTATCATCGGGTACAGCGGGATTGATTAGCACGCTGCTCAGTACAGTATTGGTGCAGCCTTGTGCATTCACTACGGTCAACGTGACCGGGTAGGTACCTTGGTTGAGATAAGTGTGTTGTGGATTTTGGGCCCCGTTGTTGGTAGCATCACCAAAGGTCCAGAACCAACTCAGGATGTTGCTGGCTGTCCCCGTAAAACTAACCGGGTCGCCTACGCAAGCCGGGTTGGGGGCAATGCTGATAAAGGCCGGTGGCGGACCTGGTACTAAGACACTGTCGCCATAAATGGCCTGGCAGCCGTTGGCATCGGTAACCGTTAAGGTTACCCAGTAAGTGCCACCGGTAGCGTAGGTATGGGACGGGTCTTGCAAAGAGGAAGTGCCCGCATCGCCAAAAGTCCAGGACCAACCAATAATGTTGTTGGTCAGCGAGGTGGAGAAATCCGTGAAGAAAATGGTCTGGCAACTGTCGCTGAATTCAAAGTCAGCGGCCAGCGGAATGCTGACGGGCAGGTTGACTGAACCAGCACAGAACCCTGTGTCCGGTGGCGCCTGCGCTACACTGTAGCTCAGAATGACGTTGTACACGCCTGCCTGCGCATAGGTGTGCTGGGCATTGCTCAGCGTTCCGCTGTTGACGTTACCAAACGGATCGCCGAAACTCCAGCCGCCAAGCGTTACCGGTCCGGTAAAGCTGGCCGCAAAGTCAACCACATTGCAAAACGGCGTTTGGTTCGTGATCGTAAAGTTGACCGAGTGCGCTTGCGCGATGCACTCCGGTCCGGTAGCCTCACAATCTTCGTACTGCAAAACATTGATCGCATTGCTGGTGTTAACACAACCGGTGCTGATGTCGGTGACCACTACCCAATACAAAAACGAGCCCACAACATTGGTATTGGTATGCGTGAACGTGTTTTGCAGCGGCGGATTCCCCTGCGGAATGCTGTTGCAGAACCAGGCATAGGTATAGTTAGGGTTGGTGAGCGCCGTCATGGTCATGCTGCCGCCACCGGGAGGGTCAATGCAGAACTCAAACGGACCAGGGCTGGAGATGCTGGCCACTGGGCCGGGCAACGCCACGGCATTGTAGGTATCAAAAGCGGGGCATCCGTTGGCATCCGTAACCTGCACATTGTAGCTACCGCCTGCGGAAATAAGGGTTGTTTGTGTTAGGTCTGTGGTGGACCACAAATAGCTGGCGTACCCGGGACCTGCATCAAGCGTGGCTTGTTGACCTGGGCAAAGTACTCCAATCTGGGTAATGGTCGGGGGAATGGCCGCCGTCAGGTTGAGCAACTGTGCTACAGGTACAGAGACCCCGCACAATTCCACACTGGCCGTCAGCGTCACAGGTCCGCTGGTGTTGTTCCACTGCACCGTGATGCTGTCGCTGCCCTGGCCGCTGAGGACGCTGCCTGTACCAGCCGGCGAAATGCTCCAGGTAATGACCGCGCTGGGATGTTGCGCCGGCGATAGCACATAAGTGCCTAAAGCATTGGTGCATGAGCCCGTTCCGCTGATGCTCAACGGTCCGTTCACCACTTTAGGCGTGATGGCCAGGCTGATCGGGTCAGACGTGCAGAAGGGCGAATTGAGCTGGCTTTGCGTCAAGGTCAGTCCGTAGGGTCCAATGGCATTCCAGGTAATCGTGATCGGATCGCCGGTAAACGTGGCGGGTGTGCCTCCGGTAACCGTCCAGTTGAACGCTACGCCTGTAGCATTGCTGAACCCAAAATAGGTGGAGGTCTGGCCCGGGCAGATTTCGGCCGGTCCGCTGATGCTGTCTGGTGGCGACACCAGAATGACCGAAATGTTTAGGGTTACCTGGTCGTTGCAGTACGCCGTAGTGTCGTTCGGCACAGCTGTCACGGTATAGTTTCCGGGCAGCGTCCAGTTCACGTTGATGGATGACGTTCCCTGCCCGCTAAAGGAAGCGGCCGGGGTCACTGTCCACGTGTAATTGTCCACCGGAGAGGCAAAGTATGCCGACGAAGTGTTCACGCAGGCCATTGCGGGCGAAGGGCCAAAGACCGCAAACTCGGGTTTAATGTTAACCAGCAACGTAGCTGAGCCTTCACAATCCTCCGGATTCTGGCCGGGCAAACCACTCAAAAAAGAACTGACCCAGTTCAGGTTGATGATGCCGGGACCTGGAGCAGTGCCCCACTGGATGACCACGGTATTGGTGCCCTGGCCACTCACAATGCTGCCTCCCGAAACACTCCAGGTGTACAGCGTACTCATCCATTTGGGAACCGAATACGTTTCGGTGGCATTTTCACAAACCACGATCGGGCCATTGATGCCTGTCGTATTGGGTATAATCGGAACGGTTACGATGGTCGGGTCGTTGCAATAGGTGCTGTCGCAGCCCGTTACATCAAGAATAATGGTGCCCACTGGACCGTTGCCCCAGGTGACGTTGATGTTTGGCGTGCCTTGGCCGGTAAAGGCAACCGGGTTGCCCAGCGCGTCCAGCACCGTCCAGGTGTAATTGCTGCAATTGGTTGCATCCGTACCATAGGTAGCGCTATTGTTGGCACAAAGCGTGCTGATGCAATAGATGGAAGGGCCGGGAATGGAATCCACAACAATGGTCATGGTGGTGGAATCGGTGCAGCAGCACAGCGGATTGCCCTGCGGATCGTAGTTGGCCCGGGTGGCGTAAAGCGTTACGATGTAGGTTCCCGGTCCGCCGTACGTATGCGTAGGCGAAACCATGGTGGAGTTGTTGCCATCGCCGAAGTCCCAGAAGTAGCTGCTGGCTCCGACGCTCAAGTTGGTGAAGCTGACCGGGCTGTTCAGGCACAGCGTGCTGTCCGAGGCCGAAAAAGCGGCCACAGGGCTCTGCAGCACTTCGACACAAATGGTCAGCACTGTGCTTATGTTGTTGGCATCGGTAATGGTGACCGAAACGCTGCCAGTGCCTTGGGCACCCCAAGTGGTGTTGATTTCCGCAATGTTAGCGCCAAGCGTAAACGTACCGCCCAACACACTCCATGCGTAGGTATTGCCGCTGATCAACGGCACGAAATACGTAGCATCGGAGTTTTCACAGGCGTACGCGCAACTCGGCGGTCCGCCGATTGGGCTGCTGGAGCCCACGTAATCTTCCAGGTTGACCAGAAAGCAATCCGGTTTTGGGCAAAGCACCGTCACTTGCACCGTGGTAGAACAAATTCCCCCGCCGCCAACGCAGGGCTCATACATATAGGCCAGATTGAAGACCCCGCAACAATTGGGATCATCCGGCCTTGCCAGCACCAGATTTCCGTTGGGTTCAATGTCCAGGCAGTCCGGTGCCCCCATCAGGCGAACCGGGCAACCGGGAGGCGCTCCGATGTCATTGGTTTTTACATTAAAGGAAAAGGGTTGCCCCAAGGTGATGGTAACCACGTCCGGCACAGCTGGACAAGGCAAGGTTTGGGCATGCGAAAGGGCAGCAACGGCGCTGAGCAAGAGGCTTGCAGTGACTCGCAGGATGGCGTTCATGGCGAACAGGCGTTATAGGCAGGCTGCAGTCCGGTGCTTAGCACTACGGCAGCAAGCCCTGGGTAATGGGCTGAACTAGCTTGCATACTGCACCTGCGTAGGCGGGCAAATGCCACTCCATCAATGTCTTACAAAAATGAATCTCCACAATTTAACACCTGAGCATATGGCCTGGTGCACGTTGAGCGTTATTCGCCCGGCTTTCGTAGTGCGGATATGTACTCTAAATGTACGCTGTTAACATTCAATAACCTAATCTTAACATTAAATTGTTTTAGAAGGCAACTATAAGGATATTTATAAATATTAAATTAGTGCTTCTTAATAAATTCCATATCCCTCCTTGCACCTGACGTTTACCGTCCTACTTGATAGGAGTATACGCTGGTGTTAAAAGTTGGGCAAGCCTTGTCGATCGGATATCATGCTATGGCCTATTTTGAACTCCGTGCTGCCAGCTATCCGGTAACGGAGCGATTACTGCTGCTCGCGTACCTTTGCTCTATGCCTGTGCCTTTTGCCGACCTAGCCTCCCGCATTGACCCCACCTGGACCTTGTTTTTAGACCGCGACGGTGTCCTGAACAAACACCGCCCGGACGATTACGTCAAAAATTGGGACGAGTGGGAATGGATTCCCGGGTCTGCAGCGGCTATAGCGCGATTGACCGGGCATTTTCGCTACCTGATTGTCATCACCAACCAGCAAGGGGTGGGCAAAGGGCTGATGACCGAGCAGGATCTGGTGCACATCCACACTCAAATGGAGCTTAGCGTGCGGGGAATCGGCGGGGAACTGGACGCGGTCTATTTCTGCTCTGACTTAAGCAGCGACCCGGAACACCAGCGCAAGCCCCGCCCGGATATGGGGCTGGCGGCTCAACAGGATTTTGAAGGCATTGACTTTGCGCGCAGCATCATGGTAGGCGACTCAAGTTCCGATATGGAGTTTGGGCGAAACCTGGGCATGACCACGGTACGCATCGGGCCAGACCCGGAAGGAGCGCTCCAGAATCCCCACACCGATTTTGCCTTCCGCACACTCGCCGAGTTCGCGGATGCGGTGCTGGCGGCTTCGTGATCCTATAAGCAGATCAAGGTTGTTTGAGCAGGTAAAAGTTATGTGTTCCAAATAAATACCATACAGTATGGTATTTTTTGAGTGTTTTTTTATACCTTCGGTTTACTCCTGGAACAAAAAATGTACACCGTGAAATTTTCGTTGTTTTTTGAAATACAGATGGAAAACCCATCCCGTGAGCGCGAGCGGTCAAAATTTCACGCAGCGCTTGAACAGGCTAAACTGGCCGATTCCCTGGGCTATCATGCCATTTGGGTAGTGGAGCATCACGGCATGCTCGGTTACTCGCATTCCTCGGCACCAGAGGTTTTGTTAGGTTGCCTGGCGGGCCTGACCCAAAACGTCAAACTTGGCCATGGGGTCGCGTTGACCCCATTTCGCTACAACCACCCCATCCGAATTGCTGAACGGATCGCAACCTTAGACATCTTATCCGGGGGAAGAGCGATGTTGGGCATGGGCAAGAGCGCTTCGCTAACGGAACTTGAAGCCTTTGAAAACGATAAGGACAGCCTTCAGGAACAGTGGCTAGAGGCGCTTGACATGATACCGCGCATGTGGTCCGATGGGCTTTTTTCCTACAAGAGCAGGCATTTTGATGTTCCCCCTACCCACATCGTTCCCAAGCCAGTGCAGGACCAGCACCCTCCGTTGTTTGCCGCTTGCAATCGTCCCGAGGCCAGCATTAAGTTAGGCGAACTTGGATTGGGTGCCCTGAATTTCGCGGTTGGTGATCACAGCTATCTGAGCCAATTGGTCCAGGGATACCGGCTCGCCGCAGCGCAAGCCAACCCCGCTGGCCGTGCAGGGACCAATCACTTTTGTTGCGCACCCATTACCTGTTGTTTGCCCAATGACCGCGAAGCCAGCCGCCATGGTTTTAAAGGAGCGCGCTTTTTTGAAGATGCCATGTCCTTGTACTATTTCCAGGGAATACGCCCCCGGGATGTCAACGGTTTGCGGGGCCACAACCTGGATGAAGCTGCCCTGCAGCAAAAAATGGATGGCCGTGGCAAGCAAGGTTCCCTGAACCTGATTGGCGATCCCCATAAGGTGCGCGATGGTGTAGCCCTGTTTGCTGAGGCCGGGGTGGACGAACTAATTCTGCTCATGCAGGTAGGAACGGTGCCGGATGAGGTGATCCTCCGCTCAATTGCTACCATGGCCGAATCGGTGTTTCCCTACTTCCCGGATAAAGATCCGGTGCTGCAGGAAATCGCTCTGGAAGCTTATCCCTATTGATAGGGAAGCCTTTCAGCAGGCACTATTCCACTAAGTGCACCACCGCAATATCCGCGGGTTTCTCCGGCCAAACGGGAGCGGACTCTTCGCCCGTATAATAAAGCCCAAGCTGTTGCAAATGGCGGCGCAATTGGCCGCTGAAGTGGCGAGCCCCTTCCAGCGAAAGGTGGCCGGTATCTTTAAAATAGCGGTCCGGGTAGGTTGCTTCAAACAGGATGACCCGAACGTTGTCGTTGCGCTCCTGCATGCGCTTGCCCCAACCCTTCATGTCGTCGTAATTGGGCAGCATTTCCTGGATGCTGTAATGTCGCGGGCTGCCGATGAACAAAAACAAACGGTCGGGATTGGCGCGGATAATTTCCTCTAAGCGCGCTTCCAGATCGGGGGCGTAGGTAAACGGCCGCGGGCCGTCCAGCCGGCGTTTTTCGATGTTGCGGGCCATCTGCTCGGGCGGCGGCGCCTCCTTATTGAACACCCCTCCTTTGTGGTAAAGTTTGCGCGGCTGGTACACTTCGGCCAGGTAGTCTTTGACGTAGCTGGAATACACGCCAAAATATCGGCCGCCGGGAATATCCTGATGAGGCCGGAAGCGATCGTTTTCCTTCAGAAATTGGCGCACCCGATCATCCTTGCTCACAAAAGGCAAGTAGGTGCGGATGTTAATCGAGCTGCCCTGGCTGTCCATTTCCATGACCCGAAAATGGAAATCAATGATGATGGGCGTGGTCTTGTCCTTGTCCGACTCCAGTTTCAGCAGCAGCTCATTGATGATGAACCCCGCGTTTTCCATGGAGTAATTGTAGTAATTGGTCCCGAGGGAATCGCAGTAGTACGCATTGCGGCTGATGGACGGACCGAAAATCGGAATCTCGTTGAGCAGGCGTGTATCGTCTTCGAGCCGGGCCAGTTTGTAGCTGTTGGACAGCTCGGCGTATTGCGTCAGCACCTTGGTGAACACAAAATCGGCGATCAGGCCCACCACAACGATGAACGCGCCCAGCGGAAGCAGAATCTTCCGCACCAACAGCCTGAAATGGCTAGAATTGGAAGTAGAAGAAGTCTGTTGATCCGTCATAGCCGAACAGGTAAATGACCAGGAAAATGCCCATCAGGTAGGCAAGGCTGTAGCGTCCGAGTTTTAAGTTGAAGGGAACCAGGTAGCTGAGGAAGAGCAGAAAAATCGAGAAGAGGCACAAGCCAAATTCGAACTGACCGTTCTTTAACACAATGTTTTGTACGGTTAAGATCCAATCGCCCGGTTGGAAAATCTTGCCCAGTAAAATGTGCGCTGATTGTATAGAACTTGCCCGAATGTAGGTGGTGGACAGCGCAAACGTGACGAACAACGACAAAATCTGCACCCATCCTGGAATCGAGGGCAACTTGCTGTCCAGGTTGTTGGCTTTGAGCCATTTCTCTACGATCATGATGTACAACACGCGACTGACCATCAGCACCCCCATGAACCCGAACGCGATCACAAAGGTCCAGCTGGCCCCGTGCCAGATGCCGGTCACCATGGCCACAATCAGCAGGTTCACCGACGTGCGGAACAAGCTGGGCGTGTAGCCACCCATGGGCACAAACACGTAGTCCATGAACCAGGTGGTGAGCGAAATGTGCCATCGCACCCAGAAATCGGAAATGTTGCGGGCCAGAAAGGGCTTCTTAAAATTCTCCATCAGCTCCACACCCATGAGGCGCGAAGTGCCGATGGCAATGTCCGAGTAGCCCGAAAAATCGCAATACATCTGGATGGCAAAGAAGAAGGCCGAAATGAGTGCCGCCACGCCGTCAACAGCCAGAGGCCCCGAAACGCCGCTGTCCCCGAGAAAGTGCACTTCGTCCACGTACAATTTGAGCCGGTCGGCCACCACCAGTTTCTTAAAGAAGCCCTGCCCGATTTTGCACAAGCCCTGCACCATGCGGTCATACTCCACAAACTGCTCGCGCTTGAGCTGTGGCAACAGGTTGTTGGAGCGCTCAATGGGCCCCATAACCAACTGCGGAAAGTAGGCGACAAACAGCGCATACAGGCCGAAATGCTTTTCGTGCCGAGTGCGACCGTAGTAGATATCAATGCTGTAACTCAGCGACTGAAACGTATAAAAAGATATGCCAACGGGCAACAGCAGTTTCAGCTCCGGTGCGTGGTAATCCATGCCAATGAGCTGGGTAATTTGCTCCAACGACTCAAAGGCAAAGTTGGTATACTTAAAATAGATCAGTAAGCCCAAATTGACCAGCAAGCTCCCTAACAGCCAGGGTTTTCGTTTCTCTTTGTCCTTGATGGCAGCCATGCGGCCACCTGCATACCAGGTGGTGGCCGTGGTGACCATAATAAGCAACAAGTATTTCGGGTCCCAGCTGGCGTAAAACAGGTACGAAGCAAAAAGCAGCAGAATCCACCGAACGCGCCAGGGCAACAAGTAGTAGAGCACTACGGTTGCGGGCAGAAACAGGAGGAATTCGAACGAGTTAAACAGCATGGCCTTTCCAAAAAAATCTGCGCAAAGGTAGCAAAGTCACCCGCGGCATACCAGCCCTCAAAATTTGTGACGTCCCGGCATTAAATCTTTGTTAACCCAAGGTTTCCGGATCGCAAGCAGCAGGTTAAGCCTGCATACGCAACAACCGGGGGAAGGGTTGCTGGCAAAGCAATTCCACTGCTTTGCCAGCGGCATTCCTTAATTTTGCCTCCGTATGATTATCTCGGATAAAAATCGCTATGTTTTCGTGCAATTGCCCAAGACGGCCTCCACAGCCATTGAAAAGGAGCTGTTGGAGCATTACGACGGCAAAGCCATCCTGCTCAAGCACGATTTGTACCACAAGTTTCTAAAGACCGCTTCCCCCGACCAGCGCAAATATTTTGTCTTTGCCAGCGTGCGCAACCCCATGGATATTGTAGCTAGTCATTACTATAACTTGCTGCAAGAGAACCGATTAAAGAAAAGAACCCCGCAAAAACACTCACTTGCCCGGCGCCTTTGGGGCACCTACCGCACCAAATCCCGTTTTGACTTTGTACAGGGCCAGGAAGGCGATTTCAAGACCTATTTCCTCCGCTTTTACAACGCGCCCTATGCCAATTGGAGCATCGTGGACCACAAACGCTTCGATTTTATCATCCGCTACGAGCACATGCAGGAGGATTTTAGCGAGCTGCTGAAGCGTTTGGGGCTGCCCCAGGTGCAGCCCATTCCCAAGGCCAACGCCACAGTGAACAAAAAGGGCAGTTTTTTGGACCTCTATACCGACCCGGAAGTGATTCAGCGGGCAAAAAATGTGTTCGGGCCCTATTTTAGGGAGTTTGGCTACGAGTTTCCTGCCGAATGGGCGGGTTACCAGGAGGGTTTTTGGCCCGCTAAGGCCTATCCAGCCTACAACGCCGTCCGCAAGCTGTACTGGACGCGGTTGCGCTGAGCGCGGGTCCCCTTCGCCCGAAAAACGGCATATTTTTTATCGTCAGGCAACGCTTTGCCGCGTAGTCCTCGTCTGTCATGCATAGCGGAGTAATCCTGAACCCAAAATACTTGGGCATATTCTGCCAGATGCGCTATCTGTGACAGGCATACCAGCGCACTTGAAGCAACTGCACCCAAACCCTTAGAAATCAACAGGCTTCTTCGTAATTTTCGCCCTTGCCCAAGCATATGACGCGCCGATACTCCCAATTCCTCGAACTGATCTACCTGGTTGGCGACATCATCCTGCTCAATACTGCATACCTCATCGGTCTGGTGGTTATAGACCGGTTTGACCGGGTTTTTGCCAATCCGGTCATCAACCTGATGGTGGTGGTTAACCTGGTCTGGTTCTTTTTGACCAAGGTGACGCAGTATTATGAGAACAATCGCCTGTTAACCCTTGACCGGATCACGCTCAAGTTTTTGCGCGTGGTGGCCATGTTCATCCTGCTCATTGCTTTTTACGAGCTGTTGGTCAAGGATCATTACAGCAGGCAGCACCTGATGGTCACCATCGGCGTATTTGCGGTGTTGAGCCTCATTTGGCGCCTGACCCTGGATACTGTTCTCAAGCGCTACCGCGCGGCCGGGTACAATTACCGCCGCATCATCGTGGTAGGCGTTAACCCGACTTCGGTTGACTTTGCCCGCCAGATCAGCGACCACGACGAGTACGGCTACCGCATTATGGGCTTTTTTGATGAAGGCGACCCCGCCGCTATGGAAATGCAGTACAACGTAGATGTGCAGGGAGGCATCGCTGATGTGCAGGCCTTTGCCATTCGCCACAACATTGACGAAATTTATTGCGCGCTCGAATCGTCGCGCGAAGAAATTATCACCGACCTTATCAAATTCGCAGATGACCACGTGATGCGCATCCGCATTGTGCCCGAGTTTTCGCATTACCTGTACGGCCAGGCCAAGCGCCTGAACATTGAGTACTACGGCAACATGCCCGTGGTTACCTTCCGCCAGGAGCCGCTGGAAAGCCTGGGCAACCGCGCCGTCAAGCGCAGCTTCGACTTTGCTTTCTCCGTCTTTGTGCTGGTGTTTGTGTTCAGTTGGCTGCTGCCCATCATCGCCATTGCCATCAAGATCACGTCGAAGGGCCCTGTTTTCTTTAAGCAGAAGCGCACCGGCGAAAACAACGAAATCTTTACCTGCTACAAGTTCCGCACCATGCAGGTGAACGAAGTGGCTGACGCGGTGCAGGCCACCAAAAACGACTCGCGCATTACCTCCATTGGCAAAGTGCTGCGCAAGACCAATATGGACGAGTTGCCACAGTTCTTCAACGTACTGTTCGGCCACATGTCCGTGGTGGGCCCGCGCCCCCACATGCTCAAGCACACCGAGGAATACTCCAAAATCATTGATAAGTTCATGGTTCGCCACCTGATTAAGCCCGGTATTACGGGCATGGCGCAGGTGAAAGGCTACCGCGGCGACACCACCGACCCGCGACTGATGGAAAAGCGCGTGCAGTACGACGTGTGGTACCTGGAAAACTGGAGTTTCCTGTTGGACCTTAAGATCGTATTTTTAACGGTCTGGAATATGGTCCGCGGTGACAAAAACGCGTTTTAGGGTACTCCTAAAAACTCCAGATACTGCGTTATGCCAAATTTTTAACATCCTCATTTACAAGAGTAAACTCCGGTGTTAAAAATTTGTCATGCCTTGTCTCTGAAGCTTTTAGAAGCACCCTTCAGGCTTTTTATCTTTTTTGCTGCGCAGAGCCTGCTCTGTTTGCTGCCCGGATTGTCTGCGCGCGCCCAAAGCCCGGCAGTCGCTGATTCGGTCTATGTGCCCTGGCTCCCGACAGGCTTTGCCCCCGACTACACCAATGTGCCCCTTCACCGGAACGTCTCCGATGAGTTTGAGCAATATGCCGGGCGAAAGGGTTCGCTGCTGCACACAGCCATTAAGCCCTTCCGCTACGACGACCTGGCTATTGAGGTGCGCGAAGACTCGGTTTACCGCCTGACCCCGCTGGCCGGCACAAACTTTATTGAACGGGCCTGGAACTACGCGGCCTACGGGCATATGGTGCACCTGGAGCGCCCTGATTTTCGCCTGTACGCCGACCTGATCCTGGACCTGAACGTGGGCATGGACCTGGAAGACAACCGCGAGCTGTACACCAACACCCGCGGCCTGTCCGTAAAAGGGCATATTGGCCGGCAGTTCAGCTTTGAAACCACCTTTCGCGAAAACCAGGCCACCCTGCCCGTTTACCTCACCGAATTTGTGCAGGAATTTCTGGTGGTGCCCAGCCAGGGAAGAGTGCGGCGCTTTAAGCAAAGCGGGCTTGACTACGCCAACGCCACCGGCTACATCAGCTACACGCCTTCAAAATTTGTCAACTTCCAATTCGGGCACGGCAGCAACTTTATCGGCGACGGCTACCGAAGCGTCCTGCTCTCCGACAATACCTTTCCTTATCCACATCTAAAGATATCCACCAAGGTCTGGCGGCTGCAGTACATGAACCTGTTCGCCCAATTCACTGACCTGACTGAGCCCAGTAACTTTGTTACCGGCTTTCGGCGAAAGTTTGGCTCCTTCCATTACTTAAGTTATGCTGCCACCGACTGGTTGCAGGTGGGCTTTTTTGAAGGCATCATCTGGCAGGGCAGCGATTCTTCGCGTTACCGGGGCTTTGACGTCAATTACCTGAACCCGGTCATCTTTTATCGCCCGGTTGAATTTGGCTTAGGCTCGCCTGACAACGCCATGATGGGCCTCAACCTCAAGCTGCAGCCCACCCAGGGCCTTTCGTTCTACGGTCAATTCCTGCTGGATGACCTGGACATTGCCCGCTCCCGTGAAGGCGAAGGCTTCTACCGCAACAAAATGGCCTGGCAGGCCGGCGCCAAATGGCTCGGTGCGCTCGGCGTAGAAAACCTGGTGCTGCGCGCCGAATACAACCGCGCCAAACCCTTTACCTACGCCCACAAAGATCCGCTGCAGAATTACGTGCACTACAACCAGCCCCTCGCGCACCCGCTCGGCGCCAACTTTGAAGAGTACCTCGGCATTGTGTCCTACCGCAAGCAGCGCGTTTACGGGGAGGCTAAGTTCACGCTGGCCCGTTACGGCGCCGACACTCTGGGCAGCCACAATGGAGGCAACCTGTTTATTTCCGACTTTGACATAGCCGGTTACCCCGATTCTTATGGGCACAGCACCGGCCAGGGGTTGGAAACCGAAGTATTAGGAGCCTCGTTTCGCGCTGGCTTTTTGATCAACCCGGTTGCGCGATTAGCGCTGGAGTTGGGGGTGGACTTGCGCCGCTTCAGCAATGCCAACGGCACAGAGCACAACACCACCTGGGTGCAGTTTGGGGTACGCACAAACCTGTTTAATCGGTATTACGATTTTTAAGGCTAAGCCCCCCCTCAAATCCCCAACAGAAAATCTGTGAGGTTGGCCTCAGCGTCTAAGTCCAGTTTCTTGCGCAGCCGGTAGCGGCTGATCTCCACGCCGCGAACGGAAATGTAGAGCAGCGGTGCGATCTCTTTCGAACTGAGGTTCATGCGCAGAAAGGCGCAGAGTTTGTGGTCGCGGGGGGTGAGTTGGGGGTAGCGGTCGCGGAGGCGGGCCAGAAAGTCGGCGTGTACCTTGTCAAAGTGCATGGCGAATTGCTCCCAGTCTTCGTCCAGGCGCTCGTCGTTGTTGAGAATGCCCAGCAGTTGCCGCACGGCGTGTCGCCATTCGTCCGGGTTGGGGCTGGTCTCCAGTTTTTCCAGCTCTTCGCGAAGGCGCACGATCATGGCGTTTTTCTGCACCAGGTGCAGGGTGGTGGTAGCCAGTTGCCCGTTCTGAAAGGTCAATTCGCCCTGAAGTTTATCGTTGCGAAGGGCCATAATTTCCTGAGCGCGCGTGGCTTCCAGTTCCTTGTGGCGCTCTTCCTGTTCGCGCAGGGTTCGCTCCTGGGTCGTGGCCATTTCGGCCTTGTCTTTGGCAAAGCGGCGCCGGGGCAGCACAACGAGCAGGACCAGGCCCGTGATCACCAGCAGGGTATAGAGGAACATGGCCAACGTGCTGGCATACCAGGGGGCGGCAATTTGAAAGGCATAGCGCACCGGCTCGCTGATGAGCCCGTCGATGTCTCGGGTACGGATTAAAAACGTATACGTTCCAGGCCGGAGGTTGGTGTACTCCTTCTCCGATTTCTCCGACCAGGCCGACCATTCGCGCTCAAAGCCTTCCAACATCCAGCTGTAGGTCATGCGGCCGGGATGCTCAAATTCTGCCGCAGCAAACGCAAAGCGAAAGGCCCTGAACCGCGCCGGCAACAGTTGTGCCTCCGGGCCACTTGCGGATCCTGCCCCGTTGTACAGCACCGAATCCACCCGGCCCGTGGCCTCCACGCGCCGCAATAGTACCCGGGGAAGGGCCTCCGTGCGCTCTGCGGAATTTCCGGGCACGGGGGCGTATTGGATAACCCCGCGATCGGTGGCAAAATAGACCTCGGGTCCCATCGGGTCTTCAATGTATTCAAAGCCACCCACCAGTTCGCCGCTTAACTCGGGGAAGGCCAGCCGTTGACTCACCTTGTACAGCATCTTGTCGGACACCTTGATTTGCCCAACCTCGGCGCCAATGGCAAACCAAAGGTCGCCGGCTTCAGTGGGTATAATTCGCCGGATGGGTTCCTGGCGCCCCATCATGGTGTCCAAAACCGGGTGCGGCTCAAAGCCACCGGTGCTGCGGTTGAAGATCCAGGTGCCCCGCTCGGCGCTGAAGACTACGTCTTTGCCGATGGCGTACAGCTGGATGCCCAGGTTGGAGGGCAAACCCTGGCGCTGGCCCAAAAAAGTCAGGTTCTCCAGGGTTCCTCCGGCCAGCGTTCCACGCCAGACGCCCCGATAGGGGTGGGCAATCCACAGATCGCCCTGGTTGTCAGCGGCTACAAAGCGCGAGGATTCGCCAAAACCGGCTACCGGACCGGCATAATCCCAGCCCTGCTTCCAGGTAAAGGCAACCAAGCCCTGGTAGCTGCCTGCGACCAGGCGGTCGGGCATGCCGGGCCGTTCCGGTGGGAGCTCCACAAAGGTCCAGATGCCGGTTTGCGGGGCCATGCGCGTCAAGGTTCGGTTTTGCACCAGAAAAGCGCCTTCGTGATGGCCCATAATCAGTTGACCGCGAATCACTTGCAGGTTCCAGACCTGCCCTTCGCTGCCGGGAATCAGATCAAAAACCCGGCGGTCAGGCGGCAAATCCAGGTTGAGGGCGTACAGCCCGTTGTTGGTGCCGCAGTACAACTCGCGGCCAAAGACCTTGATGGCGTAAACCGTACCGGCCAGTTCCCCATCCGGAAAAAAGCGGCTGTAAGGAGAGGAGGCCGCCAGCATGCTGATGCCATTGTCCAGCCCCAACCACAAGTTGCCGCTTTGGTCTTCCATCAGGGCCAATACGGTGTTGTTCTGCAAGCCCTGCCGCAGCGTATAGCGACTGAGCAATTCGCCCGAGGGGCTCAACAGCACCAAGCCCCCTGTGGAGGTGCCCATGGCAATGCGCCCGTCCCGGAGCCGCGCTGCCGAATAGATTCTGTGGGTACTTTGGTAGGCCGCATCAGCCGTCGCAAAGGGCTTTAAGCCCGCAGAATCCAGCAGGAAAAGCCCGGTTTTGAGGGTGGCCAGGATCAGGCTTCGCCCGGAGCCGGGCAAAACAGCGGTGACTTCATCCAGGGCTGCGGTGGCCGGTTCCAGGTTGCGCCATTGGGCGTCGTTGCTGCGCTCCAGCAACCCGCTGCCTTCAACATGCAGCAACAAGCGGCCTTGCGCCGTGCCCAGAAAGTTGGCGGCGCCTGGTGCAGGCACTTTTTGGCCTTGCCCCTGGCCGTTCAGGGGAAGGGTGAAAACCTGCCCGCTGGCTAAAAAGTACAATTGGCCGTGCCAGGACACCATGTCCCAGACGTCGTCAAACTTGCGGTCAGCTTCCGGAAGTTGGGGCAAAAGGCTTCGGTAGCGCAACTGCCCGCCGGGGCCAGGCTCAAAAACCCCGATTTCGCCCTGACCGCCGGCAAAAATGCGCCCGCTCTCTTCTACAACCAGCGACCGCAGAATGGTGCGGTTGGGCAGGGGGTGCAGCCGCCAGTTCAACCCATCAAATTCCAACAGACCCTGGTTGTTGGCTACCCAGATGACGCCATCAGCCCCTTGACTGGCTGCCCAGTTTTGGGTTCCGCCCCGGTAGGCTTCTTTCGTAAAGTTGCGAATAACGGGGGTGCCCAGACGAGGTGCTTGTGCCTGCACCTGAAGGGCAGCAACCCAAATCATCCCCGTTATGCAAAGCACCCAACCAGACAAGCGTGGCCTCATTTTTTGTTTTGTTGAGAAATGCGTTGATGCACTCCGCTTTATGGTGTCATAATGACATTTAGCTGGATAAAATAGCGATTTCAAAGGCATTTAGCCAAATGCTATCTCACTCATGTGGGAGGTTTTGTGGGGGTTGATGTAGTGGTGATGTAGTAAATAATTGAGCGTGTAGGGGCTTTGATGTAGTGCGAAATTGCTGTTCGGCTGGGGCTTCATGTACATTTGACATGAACCAAGGGTCAATCTCGCACGGTTCATCCCAATCCTAAACACAATCGAATCATCATGAAAAAAATCGCTTTACTCTTTTTAATGGGCCTTAGCATCGTGCTACCGGCCCAGGAGCTTTATGAAGACTTTGAAGACACCCGCAACATTGCGTACGGGTTTTCCGACGGTTTTCGCTTTGAGTACATCCCCAACATCAGCACCGTGGGCAACCCAAGTGCTACCATGGGCCAGTACATCCGCAACGGCGGGGTCCAGTTTGATGTACTGGTCATGGAATCTGGTCCGTTGGCCGATGTTTCGGGCTACTTGTCCGGAGCCAAGACCATGTCCATTACTGTTTACAGCCCCGCTGCAGGCATTCCTATTGAATTGACGTTTGAAGACGTTAACACCGCTACCTGTTGCAATTTCCCGGTTGGTCGCCATTCCACCTACCGTGCAGTGACTACCGTAGCCAACGCCTGGGAAACGCTAAACTTTACCTTTCTGACCCAGCCCGATCCTTCGGTGCCTAATACCGGGGTAGAGCGACTGGTCATGTTGTTCAACCCGAACACGTTTACCGGCGACAGCTACTTTATCGACAATTTCAACGGTCCGGAGCGCGTCAGCCCTCCTTGTGCCGGTGTAGTCGAAGACCTGACCGTGCATGGCGATTTTGAGTGCCAGCACAACTTTGGCATGATCTTCAAGCATGGCGACCTCAAGAGCCTGGCGAACCCTTCGCTGGTGGGCAATCCTTCTGCCACGGCCCTGCGCTACATCCGCAACGCCGGCATTGACTTTGACGTCATTTACGGTACGTTCGAAGGGGGTTCGTTGGACTTGGCTGCTAATGGGCTGATGAAAATGAAGGTGTACGACAGCAATGGCCCTTCCAGCATCATCATGTCCATTCAGGACGGTGTGGGCAACGTAGTGATTGAAGCCACCGCCTCCACTACTGCATCGAACGTTTGGGAGGAATTGACTTTTGACCTCAGCGCAGCTGCAGGTGCCACCAACGCCAACGCCTTTGTGATTCTGTACAAGCCCGGCGTGTTCAGCGGCGACATTGTGTGGTTTGACGACTGGCGCTCCGAGTCCAGCTGCAACTCCTCTACGCCACCTACGGGCCAAAGCCATACGACACTGTCCAACCGGGTGCGCCTGGACTGGACCCCACAAACGGGTGCTGTTGCCTGCCAGGTGCAAGGCAAGCGCCTGCCCACAGGCCCCCAGCCCAGCGTGAACATTCTGTCCGCTCCCATCAACACCACCAATGTGCCTTTTGCCATTGCCGGTGCCGGAACCACCTGGACCTGGCGCGTTCGTTGCGCATGCAGCATTACGCCGCTTGACGTAACCGCTTACTCCGCATACGGCGATACGTTCTCTATTCCGGTGGCCCGCGAAGGCGACCTCCTGGATCTGGAATTGTCGCTGTACCCCAACCCGGCCACCACTTCGCTGCAAGTGCAGTTCAATGCATCGGTTGAAGGCCAGGGCTACTACACCGTTTATGATTTGATGGGTCGAATGGTCCTGAGTGGCAACATGCCAGTGGCCCTGGGCAACCAGGTCAATACGCTGTCCACCGAAGGCCTT
>WGOA01000072.1 GCA_016124275.1 Bacteroidota bacterium | reverse complement strand
CCGATTTGCATCATGCCGATGTCCAGGAAATTCCATTCCGGGCGGTTGGTGGCAACGAGCGCGACCCGATCGCCGGGTTCCAAACCCAGGTTGAGCAGCGCTTTGGAAACCTGTCCGGCTATGCGGATGACGTCTTCTGTAGAATAGGTCTTCCACTGGCCGTTGACCTTGCAGGCCAGCGCATCCTTTTTGGGGCGGGTTTCCTGCTGGTGGTAGATCAGATCGAACACGCGTGAGTAGGCCATAACATTTTATTTGGTATGTTGAAACAAAGCTGCAGCAAAGAGCCTATTTGATCAATTTTGAAATAGCGCGAAACGCATCGGTGCCGGCGTAATCCAGCCATTGAAACAGCACCATTTCGGTGCTGGCAATAAACGCCCCGGATTGCCGCAAACGCTCCAGCGCCAGGCGATGATTCTCTGGCGTACGCGATGAAACTGCATCCGCCACAACGTGCACCTCATAACCGCGCTCCAGGGCATCCAACGCTGTTTTGAGCACACAGATGTGGGCCTCCACGCCGCACAAAACCAGTTTGTGTCCGGCAGGTAAACGCTCCATAAATGCCTCATCCAGCAGGCAGCTGAAACTCATTTTTTCCAACACCGGCTGCTCCTGCAAAACAATTTCACGGCAGGTATGCCCCAACCCTTTGGGGTACTGCTCGGTCACCAGCGTGTTCACACCCAACAATGCAGAACCTTGCAACAGGCGGTTGACGTTGGCAAAAACGCGGTCCGCCTCAAAAATGACTGGCATCAGCCGCTCTTGCACATCCACCACCACCAGCGTGCTCTGTTGCGGGTGCAGCATACCGCTTCGTGAAGCGTGGCTTGAAGTTGGTTGCGGGTTCATGGTTGTTGGGTTTAGGGGGAAGGGCCATCGCGCCCTTTGCGGCGCTTGCGGAACGCGAAAGTTTCGCGCTTTTTTCGGGCCTTTTTTTGGGCTATTTCGCGCTGAATTCGGGTTGACCTCGCGCAAATTTCGCCTTGTCTTCGCAAGGCCTCACATGCTGATCGAGCCTTTCCTAAAATCGCTTTTGGCTAAAATGGCATTAATCAAAAAGGGTTTTCCGTTGCGCACCGATGCCCGTGCCTGCTCAATGGCCTGAAGAAACGCCGGTAGATTGTCCACGCGGACGCCATCCCCGCCGTAGCCTTTGGCCACCTGGTCGTAATCCGTATGAGCCAACATGACCGCAACATCGTCTTTGAGAATTTCTACCTGATCGCGGGCTATCTGCGCCCAACAGGCATCGTTGCCAATCAGGCCAATCACGGGGATGCCGTGCCGCGCATACGTGTCAAACTCAGCCAGACTGTACGCGCTGGAACCGTCGCCCCAGATGATCCAAACTTCGGAATCCGGCCTCACGAGCTTGGCGCCTAAGGCAAATCCCCCCCCCACCCCCAGCGTGCCGAAAGCACCCGGGTCCAACCAGCTCAGCGGCGTTCTCGCATGGAGCGTGTAGGCACCCGTGCCCACGAAATCGCCGCCGTCGGCCACCAGGACTGCGCGGTCGTCCAGCTGCTTGTTCAATTCGCGAAAGAGTTGCAAAGGGTTGATGCCCATTCCCCCGGAATCAGTGGCCTGCGCGTCAATCTCCTGTTCCCGCTGCTGGTCGCGCTCCGCGAGCTTGGCGCGCCAGCCAGCCCAGGCGGGCGCGGGGCCCTTCGCCGCTGCCGCCAGCGCAATCAAAAAGGGACCGGGATCGGCCAGCACCCCAATGGAAGGCCGTTTGTTTTTGTTCAGGTCTTCACGGCTCCGGTTCACGGAGAGGTAGCGCGCACGGCTTAGGTGATTGCCGTAATCGAGCCGGAAGTCGCAGGGCACACCGGCCAGGAGCACCAGGTCGGCTTCGCGCAGCGCCTCGCGCCGCTTGTGCCGCATCAGCAGAGGGTGCTGCGCCCCGAGCAACCCGCGCGCCATGCCGCTGAGGTAGCAGGGAATGCCCAGCTTGCCCAACGCCTGCGCCAATGCCGCAACCTGCTCTGTTTGCAACAGTGCCTGGCTGCCCAACACGAAAACCGGGCGTTCGGCTTTCAGCAAGGCGCTCAGCACGCGCTGCACCTCGCTTTGGCTGTGCCGGGGAAGGTCCGCGTTGGTGATACGACGGGGTTCCGGGTGCCGGTCCTTGCCGTTGAAAATGCGGTTGAGGTGAAAATGCAAGTACTGCTTGAGCGCCTTTTGGGCCAGTGTTTTTGGGTTCTTGCCGCCGGCGGCTCCGTACCATTCGCGCACCAGGGCTTCGTCGTACAGCGTGTCGATGGGGCACTCCAAAAAAACGGGACCCGGCACGCCTTCTGTGGCGCGTAGAAAGGCCTCTTCCACCTTCGGTACAATGTCTTTGATGCGGCGGATGCTGCCGGTCCATTTGCAAAGCGGTCGCATGAGCGCCATCTGGTCAATGTCCTGGAGGGCGCCGCGGCCCTTCAGCACCGTTGGGGCAGAACCGCCCAGCAAAACCAGCGGCGACTGAGCCATCGCAGCGTTTTTGACCGCTGTAATGGTGTTGGTCATGCCCGGCCCGGCAGTGACGGCAGCAACGCCGGGCAACCCGGACATGCGCGCTACAGCGTCGGCAGCGAACACCGCGTTGACTTCATGGCGAACGTCCACCACGCGAATGCCTTCGGCTTTGCAACCGCTGAGGATGGGTGAGATATGGCCTCCACAAAGGGTGAAGACAACGTCAACGCCTTGTTTGGCAATAACCTTGGCGATCAGGCGGCCTCCGTCCATGTAAGCGAGATGAGGTTGTGTAGGAAAACGGAACCCATTCCCCCGAAAAACAGGGGACCATGAAAGTAATACACATTGCGCAAATGGCTGCGGTTCAACTACCGCTGACCGGCGATGGTCGTTATCTTGCGCGTTGCGGAACCCTACGATGAGCACATTACAACGATCCGACTTAGTTAAAGCGCTGGAGGAACTCAACGAGCAACAACAGCAAGCTGTACGGCAAACCGAAGGTCCTGTTATGGTTATTGCCGGACCAGGCACGGGAAAAACGCAAATTCTGGCGGCCCGCATCGGGCATATTCTGAGCCAGAGCGACCTTGGCGACATCCGTCCGGATCAGATTCTTTGCCTCACCTATACGGATGCCGGGGCTGTAGCCATGCGGCAGCGCTTGTTGTCGTTCATTGGGGCAGAGGCTTACCGTGTTGGCATTTTTACGTTTCACTCGTTTTGCAACAAAGTCATTCAGGATCGGCCGGAAATCTTTGGGCTGCGCGATCTGGAACCGATTTCGGAACTGGAGGTGATTCTGCTCTTGCGCAAACTCATTGATGGCCTTCCCGCAGACAGCCCGCTGCGCCAATGGGGAGCGCAGCCTTATTACGAAATCTCCCGCTTGACCGGTTTGTTCAATACCATGAAGCAGGAGGGCTGGAGCTCCGAAATGCTCTTCAGCGCCATCGACGAATACCTGGAAAGCCTGCCGCACCGCGACGAATACGTGTACAAACGCAAGTCTGGAGCCTTTCAAAAGGGCGATCTAAAGATTAATGATATTCAGGAGCAGGAGCGAAAAATGGCTACGTTGCGCGCGGCCGTAGCGCTTTTTGATGAATACGAAGCGCTGATGAAGAAATCGCAGCGCTACGATTTTCAGGACATGATTTCCTGGGTCAGAGATGCCTTCCAACAGGACCAGAATTTGCTGCTGGATTACCAGGAACAGTACCAATACGTGCTCGTGGACGAGTACCAGGACACCAACGGCTCGCAGAACCAAATTTTAAACCTGCTGACGAATTATTGGGACGCGCCAAATGTCTTTGTGGTCGGCGATGATGACCAATCCATCTTTCGTTTTCAGGGTGCCAGCGTGGCCAATATTGTTGACTTTGCCACCCGCTACAGCAGTCAGGGCCTGCACGTGGTATTGCTGGAAAGCAATTACCGCTCTACCCAAACCATCCTGGATGCTGCGGCGGCGCTGATTGCCCACAATAGGGAACGGCTGGTGAATTCACCGGCACTTTTTACGGGCGAAGGGGTCAAGCGGCTAACCGCGAGGAACCGGGACCATGCCGGGCAACCCGGGTTGCCCGTAGTGGAAGCCTGGCACAACGACGCGCACGAAACCGTGGGCGTATCCCTGGCTATCGAAACACTGATTAAAGAAGGAACAGCCCCCGGGGATATTGCGGTCATCTATCGAAAGCACGATCAGGCGGAACCGATTCTGGCCTACCTGCAGCAGCTGGGCATTGCCGTTCAGGTCAAACGCAAAGCTGACTTGTTGCAATCCGTTTTTACCAATAATGTGCTGAAGGTCTTTGCCTACATTGACGGCGAATACCAGTCTCCGGGCAGCGCAGACGACTTGCTCTACGAGATTCTGCATTTCGGGCATTGCGGCATTACCGCCAAAACCATGGCATCGCTGGCCTGGACACTGCGGGAGCGCAACCAGAAACCGGGCACCAACTTGCGTTGGCGGGAGTTCCTGGCTACCTGGGTGCAAAATCCGCGAAACCCCACTTTGTTTGATGCGCCCGTTCTGGAACAAGACGAAGCTGTACGGCAGGCCTACCAAAACCTGGAGCACTGGATCGGAAAGCACCGCGACTGGACGCTGCAGGCGCTCTTTGAAAAGGTGACTGTTGACGGAGGAATTCTGGCCTGGGTCTTAAAGCACCCTGACAAAATTGCGCTGCTGGAAGAGCTCAACACGCTCTTTGACTTCATTAAAAAGGAGACGGCCAAAACGCCTTTGCTCACGCTGGACGGCTGTCTTCGGTTGCTGGATACTTACCGGGAAGAAAGCCTGCGCCTGCCCGTGAACCGGAGCATTTCCACCGCAGCGGGCGTGCAGTTTCTTACGGCGCACGGGTCAAAGGGACTGGAATTCGATCATGTGTTCGTGATCGGATGCGATGAAAAATCGTGGAAGGGCGTGGGTTCCAGGGGCTATACATTTCCCGATACGCTGGTGCAGGGCAACAAATCGGATGACTCAGAAGAATCCCGACGGCTCTTCTACGTAGCCATTACGCGGGCTAAACGCCACCTAACGGTCAGTTACGCCCGGCAAGACAACACGGGAAAAGACAAGAGCCAAAACCGATTCGTTGCGGAGTTGCAGGAAAGCGGTACGGTGCAACTTCGCAACAGCCAATTGAATCCCGAACAAATTGCCGATTACTGGAACCGTTTTGTGGAGCCACCTCCCCTCCCTGCCATCCGTTCCTCGGCCGCAGAAGAGCGCAGCATGCGCGAGTTCCTTCAGAACTTTCAGCTCAGTGTAACCAACCTGAACAAGTACCTGCGCTGTCCCCGTAGTTTTTATTATGAAACCTTGTTGCGCATTCCGTCGGCCAAGAATCGCTACATGGCCTTTGGCTCTGCTGTTCACGTTGCCCTGGAATTCTATTTCAAACGCATGCTGGAAAGCCCGCAAAAAGACTGGCCCTCAGAGCGGGATCTGTTGCAATGGTTTGAGTACTACATGACCCGTCACCGCGATTCGTTTACGGAAGTCGAATACCGCCAGGACCTTGCGCGCGGACGAAAATTCCTTCCCCTGTTTGTGTTGGCCAAGCGGGAACAGTGGAGCAAAACCGTTGCCGTAGAGCGCAACTTAAGCAATGTGGTGTTCCGCGGCATTCCGCTTCGCGGCAAGTTAGACCGGTTGGAGTTTGACGGCAATACCGTAAAGGTCTTTGATTATAAAACCGGCAAAAACAAAAAGGAGAAGTTTAAACCACCGGTAGCCGGGGCAGACGCTCAAGAAGCATTTGACGTTCGTATGGGCGGTGACTACTGGCGGCAGGCTGTCTTTTACAAAATTCTGGTGGACAACGACGCGAGTCAATCCTGGGTTGCTCAACAAAGCGTCTTTGAATTTGTGGAACCGGAGAAAAACGATGCCGATTTTGCTTCTGTTGCCGTAAACCTTTCACCGGACGATCTGGAACGTGTGGGCGAGCAAATTGAATTCGCCTGGAAGGGCATTCAGGCGCTGGATTTTGATCGGGGCTGCCAGGAGGTTAACTGCCGCTGGTGCAATTTTGAGAAGAACCAATACCGCATGCTCGCTGAGGCATCGGAAGATGATGATGCATAACATAGCATAGCAAAGCCATAGAGCATCCTTGTTCAAACAAGGGTCAATCGACGAGTTCGTCCTCCCCAAGTTCTTCCTCAGCGAGTTCTTCGTCGGCAACTTCCACCACAAGACCTTCTAAGAAATCTGCAATGTCGCGGAGTTGTTGCTCATCCAAACGCCTGGCCAACTGACGGGAAACGGCCATCACGGCTTTTTTTCCAGAGTTAATGGTGACCCCGATAGTTTTTTGCGCTACCGTATTCATACCGACCATTTCAACCGGATGCAGAAAAAAGTAGCTCATCCCGTGATTGGAGATCTCTTCTACCAAATCCATCAGTCTGTCTGCATAACCGCTGATGTCCTGGGCTTGCCGCAAGTCTTCGAGGGCTTCCAAGGTGCGGGTACGAAGGTCTTCTGGAATAGGAAAGGCTATATAACTGCGGGGCATAGATGGGTTTGCTTTGGAGTGAGGAGTTGCAAAATACTTTAAAACCCAAAGATCCGGGATCCGATAAAATGAGAGGCTGCAACTACAGCCATTGTTCCGATAAGGTTGAGCCAAATGCCCACCCTGACCATATCGCGAACCGCCAATTGCCCACTGGCAAAAACAATGGTATTAGGTGGCGTTGCAACCGGCAACATGAACGCATAAGATGCTGTAATCGTCACTGGCAACATGATGGCTAACGGGTGTATTTCAAGGGATTTAGTCATAGGCAACAACAAGCTCAACATCAGAATTGTTGTGGCTGTGTTGGACGTTAACTCGGTAAAAAAAGTAGTGAACAAGCATAAGCCCACCACGATGAGCAGCAACGGCTGTCCCTCCAGACCAGAGAGCTGACCGGCAATCCAGTTTGAAAGACCTGAACTATCTAACCCGGCAGCCAGCGCAAAACCACCACCAAACAGGAAAATGACACCGATCGGGATGCGTTCTACCTCGGCCCACCCGATAATGTTGCTTTTGGTTGATCGCGCCGGCCAAAGAAACAGCAGACCGACAACGGCCATGGCAATGGTGCTCTCCTGAATGTACGCTTCCAGACCTAAAGCCGGAACCCAACCCGGAAAAACAAACGAACCGAAGGGAATTTCTGCCATGGTGAACCATGCTAAAATGGTCAACCCAAACGCGAAGGCCATCACCTTCTCCTCATACTGAACTGGTCCGAGGTTAAGGTAGCGCTCGCGGACGGCATGAACATCCAATACGACTCCCTTTTCGCGAAGCCAGAAATGCTTGAGCAAAAGCCAACAAACCAACAGCATGAACGCACTAAGCGGCAATCCAAAAGCAAACCACTGCGCAAAGGTCAGGCCGGGAAGCGCTGGAAAATTTTGAGCGTAAAAGTCTTTGAGCACCAGATTGGGCATGGTGCCTATCAGGGTAGCCGTGCCACCAATGGAGGTCGAAAAAGCCACGCCCAACAACAGCGGAGTGGTCAGGCCAAAATCATTGCCGTTGCTTCGTTCGCGCAGCTCATCCAACACAGCCAATGCAGCTGGCAGCAACAAGGTGGCCGCAGCGGTATTCAAAATCCACATGGACAAAAACCAACCCGCCAGCATAAAGCCAGCTAAAAGACGAGCGGGCGAAGCTCCCATGTGCAGAATGATCCACAGCGCAATGCGGCGGTGAAGCCCCCAACGCTCTACCGCATAAGCCAGAATAAAGCCCCCAATAAATAAAAATATGACTTCCTTCATGTACATCGGGGCTATCGCTGTACCGGGTAATATGCCCAACAAGGGAAAGAGGATCAGGGGCAATAAGCCTGTGAAACAGATGCTCACGGCTTCGGTGATCCACCAAACGGCCATCAATACGGCTACACCTGCTGTTTTGCACACCACCGGGGGCTGCCCGCTGGCGCCTAAGCCAAGCGCAGCAGCCAGGCCCAACAAGACACCAAGCACTAAGTATCTGGGTTTGCTCATCGAGGGGCAATTTACGAGGTCTTGCAGGAACCCTTGTGCAGCAGGCTTAGCCCTGCTGTACCGCATCGCCGCTCCTTACCTTTGCGCAAGCGCAACGCCAGGTGAAGGTGAAGGTGAAGGTGCAGGCGCAAGCGCAAGCGCAAGCGCAGGTCTAGGCGCAGGCGCAAGCGCAAGCGCAACGCCAGGTGCAGGCAAGGTGCGGGCAATCCATCCGCAAAAGCTCCATGGGAAATTTAAAGAAATGCACAAGCCGGGTCCCAAGCGCAGACTTGCTTCGCAAAGTTGGTCACCCTTCTCCGTGCAACAGCCTGTGCTTTACAGGATTGCTTTTCCTTTTCGCCTTTTCAGCATCCCTAACCGCACAGCGCGACCAGGTGTTGGAATGGCCCTGGCGAACGGACACCGCGCAGCGAACGATAAGCCTGGATGAATTCCAGGTGTTGTTGCCCCCGGATGCTATTCCCCCGGTGGATAAACCCCGATTTGAATCCAGTGCGGAAGCATTGCGACACTACCATGCGGATGAGCCCGTCATCGCCGTTGTCCTTGATGGCGAATCCCGGGCCTACCCGCTGAGCGTGCTCATGTGGCACGAAATTGTCAACGACCAAATTGGTCAGCGGTTCCTGTCGGTTACCTATTGCCCGCTGTGCAATGCAGCGGTGGTTTTTGACCGGGAATTCGCCGCTCCAAAAGGTGGGCGCTACCTGTTGGACTTTGGCACCAGTGGCATGTTGCGCCATTCGGATATGGTCATGTGGGACCGCCAAACACAAAGCTGGTGGCAGCAATTGACCGGAAATGCGCTCGTGGGACGCTTAGCAGGCGGGCAGTTGAAGCAATTTCCGGCACAAATCCTGAGCCTGCAGGACTATCGTTCCCGCTGGCCCGCTGGCCTGGTGCTGGCAAAACCGACCGACGATGAACGGCCTTATGGCGATAATCCCTACCCCGGTTATGACACCGAATCGGAGGTTCCGGCCTTTTACCAGGCCAATCCAGACCCGCGTCTTCCCCCTACCGAGCGGGTAGTGGATGTGTGTTTTGATGGCCACTGTCGGGTGTACCCCTGGAGCATGCTGGCGCAAAAAGCAATGATTCAGGACAACTTTCAAAACCAGGCTTTGGTGCTCTTCTTTCGTCCAGGTACCCGTTCTGCCCTTGACCAACGCGCCATCGCCCTGAGCAGGCCCATCGGTTCTGTTGGGGTTTACCGAGCCATGCTGGATGGGAAAGCGCTGCATTTTGAACCTTACCGGGGCAATTTCCGGGACCGTGAGACCGGCTCCGTCTGGGACCATACCGGCCGGGCAAACGCTGGCCAGCACAAAGGCCGTCAACTGGAACCGGTCCTGCACCACAATTTCTTTGCCTTTGCGTGGTTTCATTTCAATCCCGACAGTGAAGTATACCAGGAATAGCAGGCCGCCCAGGCTGCTGTATGCTGGATGGGACGCCAACCGGCTTCCGGGGGAAAGTGCCCCATCTGAACCTGCGGCAATTCCGGCAACTTTGACCGCATTCGGCACAGACCATCCATCCCGTGTTTTTCAGACATCTGTTCAAAGCCTTTGTGCTCATCCTTACCATCCTATCGGTCAATTTGCTGACCGCTCATTTGGATAACTACCTGAGCGATTATCGGGGTCAGTTTGATGCGCTAACCTTTACCTTGTTGGGAATGGGGGTCGTGGTCCTGCTCTTTTACCCGCTTTTTGCCTGGATGGACCAGGGTGTTGACCGCATTGCCCGGGAGTTTTTAACGCTCGGCAAAAGGCTGATTGGCCGCAAACTGGGCATGATCCTGGCCTTTCTGGCTGGGTTTTACGGCCTTTTTTACCTCTACGGCGATCTTTGGTTCCAAACAAACCTTCACCCACAAGTAATGGACCGGCTCGAAAACCTTTGGACACGGTTGCGGACCTGAGCAAAAGAAAAGACGGACCTTTGAGCAACCTTTCCAGGCTCTCCATTACAAGCGCAATATCCCCCCTTGCTCTACCGCACCCCAATCTCCGGAAACCGAATGCTGCGCTGGTTGCTGCTCTACGCCAGCCTCCTGCCCGCTATGCTGCTGGTGTTTGCCCTTCTTGCCATGTTGGGCGGTCGCTGGAATTTTGTCTGGAATGACCTGTTAACCGGCATTCCCTGGCCCGCCTTTCTGATGGCCAGTGGCGTGCTGGGTCTGGTCTTAACCGCTCTTGCCCTTTCGGAATCCTTGAGGAACAACCGTTTGTGGGAAGGGTTTTTTCATCCCGATCCTTTTAAACCCCTGCTGGACCAAGGCTTCCGTTTGGACCGGTATGGCCTGCATGGCTTTTGGAAAGGGCTTCCGGTGTCCATCTACTACGAAAAAGAAACCCTCGGCGACTACGCAAAAATCACCGCTTACGCCACCGTTTCAGACGATGTGGATACGCTTCGCGCACTTGGAGCCCAATACGGGAACCGTTGGTTCTTTTTGCCGGATGAAGTAGAACGGTTCCTGGATCCCCCTTTTCACAGCATCCAATGGCCTACTGTTCTGGATGAAGTTGCTGCTGTAATCCGCGAACAAAGTTTTCCACCGGTGGAAAAACATCCGTGGTTCCACGCCGCTGTTGCATCAAAGCCCACCGCTGCCTAATCCATTAACGCATCTTAACAAGCGGGGGAACAACATCGTCACAATTCAGTGCGTTATTTGGAGGCAAATTGGCACTCCTCCCTATCCTTTCTCTCAGGAATTTTGTATCTTATTCATCGGGTTTACCCCAACAGAAAACAACAACCATCCATGGCAACTTCCATGCTGGAGTACACAAAACTCATCCTTGAAAAAGTTTCCTTTGATCGCCGCCTGTTTGAAAAAGAGTTGAAGAAAGCCATCCGATACCTCATTGAACCGGAGCTCCGTGAGTTAGAGCAATGGTGCATGGAGCGTTTTGGGCTGCAATACCAGTTGGTTCGCGCTTAAAATGCGCCAAAAACCTTGTTTAGAATTGTTCTAAATAATTTTCCGGATTACTTTTGCCCCGCCCACCTCGTTCGGGAGCCGGAAAACGCGGAATTCGCACATTCCTGCTGGACGATAGCGCACAATACCCGGAATGAAGCCAGCTGATCGAGCGCATCGCGAAGCATACGGAGCAGCATTGCCAGAAGCCAATCTATTGATTAAGCTCCCGGAGGGGTGTTGGACGTGTAAGTCCAAAAAATGCTGCAAAAAATTTGAAAAGGGCAAGCGCTGCAAGAAATGCCCTAAGGACTAACCACCGGAACAGCGCAAGGGTTATCCGTTATCAGGGCCTGGTTTAACCGCCTGAACGACAGCCCGATTCAAGGTAATCCGTCTCCGGAAAGCTTGGCTTTGGGCAGCCAGATGTGCAGCGCAGTTCCCGTTCCCCGTTCAGACGCCAGGCGAATATGGCCTCCGTGAAGTGCTACAACTTTGCGGCAAATGGATAAGCCCATGCCGCGCCCGGGGGTTTCATCTTGCCCGTGTAATCGTTTGAACAGCGAAAATGCGCGCAGCTGAAATTCAGGAGCAATCCCGGGACCATTGTCCCAAACACTAAGAATCCAGTTGTTGCGTTCCTCCACGCCCTCCACCACCACCTCGCGGCCGTTTTGAGGGTTGTAGCGGAAACCATTGTCCAATAAATGACGAAAAAGCAACGCCAATTGCGCCGGATGCCCAAAAATCTGTTCCGGTAAATTGTTCGTCCGCAACGTCCCGGGCTGGTCCAATTGAACCATGGCATCCGCTAACAAATCCTGCGGCGCCATCCAGCCATAGCGGTCAGGAGCCTTGCCCAAATTGGCAAACAAGAGCAACTCGTCCATTAGGGCCCACATATGCTTAACGCCATGAACCGCATAGGAAATGTAATCAGCCCCTTCGCCGCCCAACTGCTCCCCGTAGCGATGCCGAAGCAATTGCACAAAATTGGAGACATTTCTCAGCGGCTCTTTCAAGTCGTGAGACGCCGCCTCGACAAACTGGTCCATGTCCTTCTGCAACCAGTCGCGCTCCTTCGTTAAGCGAACGCAGGCCTGCTCAGCCCGAACCCGTCCGGAAACATCTTCAGCAAAAAAAACAGCAGCAGCAGGACCGAATCCCGCTTGCAAGCCGGGCACAAGTTCCCAATCCAGGTAGATCAAGTGCCCATCAGGGCGGACCACTGGATGGGCGTTTGCAGACACGGTTGATCCACTGCGAACAGCATTCCAAAACATGGCCCAACGCTTCGGGTCAATGTTTAAAAGCTCCCATGGCGGGGGAAGGGATGCTGTTGGTCCTGCAACGGCAAACTCGCTCCAGGCTTCACCAGCCTTTCGAACTGAAGCCTTGCTGTCAATGACAAGCAACCAGCCCTGAGCGCGACTGGGCAAAAACCGAAAGTGCTGTTCAGCATTGCCCGGAGCCGTCATCGCCCCAAGCACCTCCAACAGCCGGGGAAAAAATGCCTCCGGGGAATCGGTGGGCAACAACCAATACCCGTAGGGCTGACCCGAGCCTTTAAGGTCAAGAAGTTCGGAGGCTGGTGCTGCAAAAAGCACTGGCCATTGACTGCTCCACGAACGATGCGCTGGCAGAGAAGGGGCCGTTAGAAAAATGAGGGCATCCGCAATGCCACTGGATGGTTCTTTGTGGTCGGGCAGACGAACAAGGGCAAACGCAGTTTCTTGCAGCAAAAGACGCAACTGCTCCGCAAGACCTGGTTGCGAATCCCATCCAAACAAGCCAATTGTGAATTCTTTTTCCACCGCAGATGACAGCGGCGATTTAGGTTCACCCCTCCCTGTTGATTTTACTTCAACGGTAGATAATGGTTTCACAATGAATGTAATTGCGTACTTTCGCAGAACGCATTTTTTTCTGCACGGGGTTAAACAGATTTGGAATTATTGCTAATGAATACCTCATGTGAACAACTGCCGGCGTTCTCAACAATTGAAAAACCAACAACCTATACCGGATGCGTCAACTAAAGATTTCAAAGTCGATTACCAATCGCGAAAGCCAATCGATCGAGAAATATCTTCAGGAAATTGGAAAGGTAGAGCTGCTCACTCCGGAAGAGGAAGTTGAGCTCGCCAAGCGAATCAAGAAAGGGGATCAGGAAGCTTTGGAAAAACTTACACGAGCCAACCTGCGCTTCGTGGTGTCAGTTGCCAAACAATACCAAAACAACAGCTTGTCGCTGAATGACTTGATCAATGAAGGCAACCTGGGTTTAGTTAAAGCCGCTCAGCGCTTTGATGAAACCCGCGGCTTCAAGTTCATTTCCTATGCGGTTTGGTGGATTCGCCAGTCCATTATCCAGGCTCTTGCAGAACAATCCCGATTGGTTCGTCTTCCACTGAACAAAGTGGGGTCGCTTTCCAAAATCAACAAGGCCTTTTCAGAACTGGAGCAGAAGTACGAGCGCGAACCCAGCGCAGACGAACTTGCTCAATTGCTTGACATCAGTGCCGACGACATCGAATCCACGATGCAGGTCAGCAGCCGTCACGTTTCCGTTGATGCTCCCTTTTCAGATGGGGAATCCGGTTCGCTGATGGATGTGCTGGAAAACCGGGAAGCAGATGGTACCGACGACCACCTGGAATTTCAAGACTCCCTGCGCATTGAATGTGAACGCACTTTGGCTACACTCACCGAGCGTGAGCGCGATGTCATCAAACTCTTCTTTGGCATTGGCGTGCCTCACGCTATGACGTTGCAAGACATTGGTGAGCATCTTGGGCTCACCCGCGAACGCGTCCGCCAGATTAAGGACAAAGCGATCAACAAACTGCGCACAACATCGCGCAGCGAAAGCCTGAAGGCTTACCTTGCTCAATAAGCATCGTCTTTTCTCCCAACTCTATGCCATAAAAAAGGGGCGTCTCCGAAAGAGACGCCCCTTTTTTTACAGGGAGCTTAAAATGGGTATCGCTAAACACCCAATCGCGCGCCTAATTGCGAACAAGGCGGGCACCCGGTTTGCCATCAACGGAAATCAAGAAGATGCCTTTCTCCAGGGAGGCGGGAAGGTTCAGGCGATGGGTGTTCAGCCCTTCGTTCATGCCCATTTGGGCGCTGTAATGAAGACGGCCGAAAACGTCCATGACCTGCACCTGGGCCGGGCCGGACTTATCGGAGCGGTAAGATAAGGTGACCGCACCGGAGCTGGGGTTAGGGAAGATGTTAAGGTCTGTATTGGTCACACTGACCAGCATAGCATCATCCTCTACAAACTCTCCTACACGGTCACAGGTGCCGTTGTCAGGAGGCAACTGAATGGCCGTGTTGCAAAAATTGAAGTAGTCGCGGCCTGTGCATTTGCTGTTGACATCGCAAGGAGCGCGAATGTATGCTTGCCTGACTGGTGGATCAGAAGGCAGGATGTTGCCTACCATAATGTTGTAGAAGAATTGCGCCATGGGCTCCTTCATCTCGCCCTCTTCTATGTTCTTCAGCGAGTGGTGTAACCCACAAATCGGATAGAACTCAAAGTAATGGCTAACCTGCTGTACAATGGTCAAAGAACCAAATAGGAAATAGTCCGCAACAGAATCTCTGGGAACTACGCTGGAGCACTCGTAGCGGTCGTACAATTTGAGTTTGGTAAACGGTACAGACTTGTCGCATGTGCCTTGAAAAATCAGCAGTGGGGACTGGTCATCTGCGTCGATGTACAGGTTGGGCGTGGTCATTGCAGCTGAACGTCCAACGGAGGCCTTAATCTTGATGCTGTCATCCAGAATGCCAAAGGCCTGAAGAAAATTGGGAACCTCATCACTTTGCATGTGCCCGAGCATAGGGAAAACGCTGGGACCCTGCACAAAGAAGTTGTCCGGGTCAATGTCCAGCCCCAATTGAGCCTGGGCATTATCCCGCATCCATCGCATAGCGGCCTGAGCATCCAACAACGCGCGGTAGGAAGCTACGGAAGGGCCTTGCAGGTCATAACAAACGGATACGGAATCCGAGGGATATGCGCCCATGAAACCCAATCGGTAGTTGGGAGCCACGGCAATGTACCCACGTCGCGCATATTGCTCACAAAGGTCGCGAACGCGAAGACTGACCCCTTCGACAAACCCACCACCGTAAAAGAAATAAACCACTGGCTTGTCTTTAGCGGCAAGGCTGTCCGTGCCATAATCGCAATAGTAAACATCCAACTTGAGGTCGGTGGTGTTGCCATTGTACAGGAGCGCATCTTCTGAATAGACGATACCCCCCGGACCCGGCCGGTAATCGCTGTAAACGATCATTGACGCCGGATCCAGATAAACCTCATCCCGGTACAGTACGCCTTCCGGTATACTGTCACCGTCTGTGTCGATGTTGTAATTAGCCACTGGCTGCGCAAACAGCGCGCCGGACAGGCACAATACTCCGGTTAAGAATAGAGTTAGTTGTTTTTTCATGTTTATTGCACTGGAAATCACGAGGGAATAAGAGACGCTTTCTTTTAATTGGTGTCTCTTGGCACGGATTTGTTGGTTCAGAACTGTTTATTAAAAACCCTGATTATATTTGTATCCTCTCTATAATTAACCCTAAGTAAAGGTACCTAAAACAACGACCAAAATCCAGTCTTTTCTTTTCTGGACGCGGTACATTTTTTTATGCGTAGCGTTCTACAAGTCAAGCGGGGCAAGTCTTTAAACACGCCGGGCTTACCTTTGTTGTCAAATGATGAAAATAGGATACTTGCTGGCCCTGATGGTAATGTTTGGAGGTTGCCGGCAAGCGGGAGATTCTGTTAAGTTCCGGTTCAAACCAGAACCAGAACAACCCGTTTTCAGCCGGGTTGAAATGAAGGCGCTGTCTTCGCTCCGGTTGTTTACGCTGGTTCAGCTCAGCCTCGAGTTTTCTGGCAACCTGCAACAAACCCCGGAACCCAATTCCACCAGCCAAAACCCCTGGATCAAGCTCCAGTTGAGCGATGTAAACCTCAATCTGGGTGTCGATCAAAATCTATTTGGCAATGATCAATTAGCAGGCCAGATGCAAGAGCAATCGCAAAAACTGGCTAAACGGTACAGCCAGGAATCCATCCGGGTCGCTTATGATGAACTTGGCGTCATTACGCAATTGGATCCGGGAATAACCACCATCACCTCAGAAGAGCAGGACAGCCTCAAGGTCGCGGCCATTAACCTGGAGCGCATGCTCGGGGCTAATTTGTTGGAAAGGCTGGCCAACCTCCGCGCAGTTTTGCCGCAAAAATCAGTCCGCATCGGCGACCAATGGAGCAACTCCAACACCCAGGACATGCTGGGCATGCCGGTAAAGCTGACGAATACGTACACCTTGAGCAGCCGTGAAAACGGACAAGCTACCTTTGCTGTATCCGGGCAATTTTCCATAGACTCCGCAAAACTGGACCAAACAGGCATCCACTTGCCGTTTGACGGCATGTCGCTTCCCACCTCTGAACAAATTCGCTTCCTGGTTAAAGGCACCCAAAAAGGCCTAATGGTTGTGGATGAAAAGACCGGTTGGACGCAAACGGCTGACTTAACGCAAGACGTAAACATGGAATTCCGTTTAGGCGCGCTCACCATTCCCGTGACGGTGCAGAACACCATCCGCGTCTCTCCATAAGTTCCAGGGTACTTCTGAAAACCCACTATTTAAACAAACCCGAACCTCTGTTACCATGACTTGGATGACCTTCCCGCTTGCCGCCTTGATTAGCGCCCTTTCCCTGCCAACTCCAGGATCAAAGATCCTGCTGCGTCTGGACCCCGAAAGCGGCAAAAAAGTGTTCTGGTACATTGATACCGAGATGAACATGAAAATGACGCCTCCCGGCATGCCGCAGGAAATGAACATGAACATGCGCAACGGCATCGGCATGACACTTGAAGTGGCTTCGGTGGCAAATCAAACCGTTACCCTGAGCAATACCATTGATAGCATGAGCATGAGCATGACCGGGATGCCAGGCATGGACATGAACTACCGCTCTACGGCCAAAAACCTGCAGGATCCCAACCAGGCAGCCATGGAAGAAACCTTACGGCCCCTGCTGGAAAGTAAAATCGTGGCTGTTTTCTCTGAATTGGGCAAAGTGCAGCAACTTCAAGGTATTTCAGAACTCAACGAAGCTCTTGGTGCCGGAGGCGGTACCGCAGGCATGTCCTCCAATCCTTACGAAAACCTGCAGGCATTCTTCCCGATCTTTTCTTCCAAAAAAGTTAGCCCCGGCGCAACCTGGGTGGAAGAAGTCGGGCTGACGAATAATGGCATGCCCATGAACGTGGTTTACACCTACACCCTGCTGGAGGTTAAAGACAACATCGCCAAACTGGGTGTCAGTGCCTTAATCGATATGCCTTCTTCAACCTTTGAACAGCAAGGCATGTCTATGTCCATTGCCATGAAAGGCACGCAAACGGGCGAAATACTGGTATCTACGCGCGACGGCTTTACCCAAAGCGCCACGATGCGCCAGGAATTCCAGATGGACATGGTTACCATGGGCATGGAAATGCCCGCCGCCATTACGGGAACCGTCCGCCTGACCACCCTGGATTAATTCTTGGGCAATTGGCGCTACCAGCGCTGACCCTTTTGGCTGTTCCGCACCCCAAAACCATGTTTAGCAAAAGCCCGCGATTGCTTCTTGCGGCACTGGGAATGCTCACGCTGGTTGGCTTTAGCGCGCTCGGCTGGGTCCTGGCAACGTTAATTCAAGGCCGGAGCCTTGAGGAAGTTTTCTTTCCCGAAGCGCGCTCCTGGAACCGACAACTCCTGGACGGAACCATTTACGGTCTGGTCGCCAGCGCCAATATTCTTTGGTTGCTGTACAACCGGATTCTGGATCAACCCAGGCACTTCTTTGAACAACTGATCCGTCGGTTCAACATCACGTTGCCCGATATTTTCTTCTTGTCGCTCTGCGCCGGCATCGGCGAAGAATGGTTGTTTCGCGGAGCTGTCCAACACTGGCTGGGCATTTGGCTTACTGCGCTGGCCTTTGTAGCCCTGCACGGCTACCTGGATCCACGCGACTGGCGAATCAGTTTGTACGGCGTGCTCATGGTTGTCATTGTAGCGGGAATGGGCTACTTGTACAACTACTCCGGGCTTATTGCCGCCATGGTTTCTCACGCCATCATTGACATCGCCATTTTTATCAGCCTCAAGTATTTTCCGGGCGAAAAGCCTCCGTCTCCAGAGCAACAGCAAGCGTAGCCCAAGGCGTTAGCCGTTAGGCCAAAACCCATCGTTGCAACGCCGCACAAAAGCCCGCGGCTTTTGTGGAATTTTAGGCATTGGTGCATCTATCCATACCAGGGCACCGTTGTCATTGAACCAGGAAACCCATGATCGTCATACCCGCTACCCTTCAGGGCGTCGGAAAGCTGTTTGCTTTCTCGGCACTTTTGCTGTTGCTCGCGCAATGCCAAACCAGCCGTCCATTGACTGACGCGGGCTCGGGCTTTAACCCAGACTCCCGCTGGGATACGATTGACCAGCTTCGCCAGCAAGGCTTGCCAGCCAGTGCGCTCCCTTATGTGGAGGCCATTTTACAGGATGCCCGCACAACAGGCGACCTTGATGATCAATACCGGGCGCTGGTGTACCTCAGCGATCTGCTCACAGAAACCAACGACCCCGGGCTTGAAAAAGCCATCACCAGGGCAGAAGCGGAGCACAGCATGAGCAGCGGAACCTTCCGGGCGCTGGCAGAAGCGCACACGGCCCTGCTCTACCGCAATTACCTCCAGGAAAACCGCTGGCGAATTCTGGAACGCGGAACAGTTGCTGGCCTGCAGACCGAGGCTGGCTCAGAACCATCCAACAATGGCGCCGAACAAGCTGAACCAAAGCAGCCCATAGCAACTTGGTCGCTGCATGACTTTGTTGCACGCATAGACGCTGGTTATACTGCCGCACTAAAAGATGCGACAGCATTGAAGGAGCTTCCATTAAGCAACTTCTCGCTCGGGCTCAGCAACAAACAACCCGCCGCAGACCGCGCGCTGCGCCCAACCCTGTACGACCTGGTGGCGCACCACGCCCTGGAATTTTACAGCAGCGCAGAAAGTGGATTGACCCGTCCTCGCGAGAGTTTTCAACCCAATCAAACCGAGCTCTTTGCACCGGCAGAAGAATTTGCTGCCTTTGTACTCAACAGCCCGGATTCCCTGGACTACCGGTTTAAAGCACTGCTCCTCTACCAGGATTTAACGCGTTTCCACCAATTGCGGGGAGCGGATTACCTGGAACGAGCAGCCCAATTGCAACTGAACCTGGACCGCCTGGGGTATGCCCGATCCATCAGCGCTTTGCCGGACGCCCAGGATCGCTATTTCCAGGCCCTGCAAACGCTGCAAACGAAAACATGTGCAGGTGTTCAACCGGCAAAACCCAGCCAGCCAAATGAAAACAACAACCGTCATAGCGATGGTGGATGCGCGTTGGTTGCTCATGCGCTGGCTACAGCATACCGCGATCAGGCCGATGCGGAAACACCCTTTGCCAGCGACCCAACCCCACTCGCTGAATACCGCCTCAAAGCAGAACAAGTCGCTCAGCAAGCGCTAACCCAATACCCGGGAAGCTTTGGTGCCAAACAATGTGAGGTATTGTTGCAACAATTGCGGGAACCCCTGCTGCAAGTTCAGCTGGAGTCTGCCCTGCTGCCCGACCGCGAAGCGCTTTTTCTGGTCAGCTACCGCAATGTGGGCAATGCCCATTTCCGCGTGGTTCGAATGACCGACGCGCTGCGAAAAAACTGGCAGGAAGCTCCCAATGACTCCGCTCGCACCGGCTTGCTCGTTGCCCAAACGCCTGTTTCCACTTGGACCCTTGCGCTGCCAGCCCATCAGAACCGAAACCCGCACAGCGCAGAAACTGCCCTTCCCCCGTTGACATTTGGCCAATACGTTCTGCTGGCCAGTCCGGATGTTGCCTTCGATCAGCAGAAATTCGGAGTAGCCGTGGCGGAGTTTACGGCCACGCAAATGGCTTATTTGTCCACCCAGATGGAACAGGGTGGCGTGGAAGGATTTGTCCTGAATCGCGAGACGGGGGCGCCGCTGCCCAACACTACCGTAGAAACGTTTAAGCGGCGCTACGACTATACGACACGAAAGACGGTAGTAGACAAGACCGGAGCGCAACAAAGCGATGCGCAGGGGGCGTTTGTATTGCCTGCAGGACCGGAACACCGACAGTTAGGCCTCACTTTTGTGCGCGGCGAAGACCGTTTCCAGGTGGAGAACGCCGTGTACCTGTTCCGCGATTTTGGCAACGAGAACGCGATCAACACCCAAAGTTTTTTGTTCAGCGACCGAAGCTTGTATCGGCCTGGTCAATCCATCTACGTAAAAGGCATCCTGATGCGAACCCGCGGCTCCATGCCCGCAGAGGCGCTTCCCAATGCTGTGACCACCGTGTATTTCAGAGATGCCAACGGCGAAATCATCAGCAACCAGACGGTCCGCACCAACAGTTTTGGATCGTACACGGCGGTCTTTACCGCGCCGGCTTCAGGCTTGAGCGGCAGCATGACCATTCAGGATGACTTCAACGCCATCAATGTCCAGGTAGAGCAATACAAACGACCCCGGTTTGAAGTGCTGTTGGCGGGCCCCGAAGGTGAGCTTCGGCTCGGAGACCGCGTTGCCCTTCAGGGTACTGCACTGGCTTACACCGGTGCGTCGCTGGCTGGGGCTCAGGTAACGTACCGCGTCTTCCGCGAGGCGTATTGGCCCTGGTGGTACGGGGATTCATTTGGCGGGGGCGGATATAAATCGTTTGTTGGTGGGGGCAGCTCCCGGCCGGGTTTTTGGGGCGGAGAAGCCTCGCGGGAAATTGCGCAAGGCACCACCACTGTACTCGCTGACGGAAGTTTTGATTTGTCCTTTCTGGCTGACATTCGCGACCTGACGGAGCAATCCAACAAGCAGTCCACCCATTACCTGTTCCGCATTCAGGCGGAAGTCACCGATCCTTCTGGCGAAACGCGCAGTGCGGACCGCGACATCGTGTTGGGCTACGCAGCGTTTCGGTTGGATCTGGGCCAGACGCAGGGCGTGTGGGATCGCCCTTGGGATCCGGCAACGCTTCCTGAAATAACCGTCAGCCCGCGCAATGCCGCCGACGAAAAGGTGCCCACTGCGCTGACCGCACGACTCATCGCCCTGGACCCGCCAAAAAACCGTGTGCGCGAGCGCTTGTGGCCGGAACCAGACCAGTTTATCCTTTCGGAAGAAGACTATAGACAACGCTTTCCCTATGACCAATACGGCAACCAGCACCTTGCCCCAAACCGGAAAAGCACCCGCGTGCTTTGGGAACAGACCTTGAAGCCGGGCGAAGAAACCCTGCGCTTTCCCTCCAATCCTTCCTGGCCCGAAGGAGAATACGCGTTGTTGATCTTTGGCGAAGACAACCGCGGCCAGGCGGTTGCAACAGAACAATACATACGGATTAAGCGACCAGGAGGAATGGCTCCGGCAGATCAGTACATCTGGCTGGAAGGGTTGCCTGCTCAAGTTGAACCGGGAGCGCTGCTTCGCTTTCGGGCCGGAAACCCCAATCCGGAAGACGCGGTCCTTGTTGAATTGCGTCGGGGAAAAAACACCTTGCTCCGGGAATGGGTGCTGCCCGGTGCGGGCCTGAAATCGTTTGAGTACCGCATTCAGGAAGCCGATCGCGGCGGGCTGGAGGTTGAAGTCATCGCCGTGCGCGATAACCGCCAGCATCAGAACATAACGAATGTTT
>WGOA01000087.1 GCA_016124275.1 Bacteroidota bacterium | reverse complement strand
TTTTTGCTCCGCAACGGGTTTAAAATGCAGGTCGAATATGCCCCTGCGCCTTTCACAAAGGTCGATTTGCAACACTTTGTGGAACAAAACACCCGCGAATCGGACGAATTGGGAGGCATTGACACGGAATTGTTTGAAAATGCCCTGTACCTGCGCGAGGTCAAGGTTCGGGAATGCATGGTTCCGCGTTTAGAAGTGGAGGCCGTGAGCATCAACAGTTCGCTGGACGAATTGAGGGCTGTCTTCGTGGAAAGCGGATATTCCCGATTGCCCATCTATTTTAAAAGCCTGGACAATGTCCTGGGCTATGTGCACCATTTTGATATGCTCAACATGCCCCGGAACATTGGGTCCATCCTGATGACCATTCCAGTGGTTCCCGAAACCATGACCGCGCGCGACCTGCTCAATACCTTCCGCAAAGAGAAAAAGAACATCGCCCAGGTAGTTGACGAGTTTGGGGGAACGGCGGGCATTGTGACCATGGAAGACGTGCTGGAGGAGCTCTTTGGCGAAATCAGGGATGAGCACGACGAAGAGGATTTATTGGAGAAACAGTTGTCTGCAAACGAGTATATGTTCAGCGGTCGCCTGGAAATTGACTACCTCAATGAGAAGTACGCGTTTAATCTTCCAGAGGGCGACTACGAGACCCTGGCCGGTTACCTGGTTGCCGAAACGGGCGATATCCCGGATATGAACCAGAAAATCAGCATTAAAAACATGGAATTTGACATACTCTATGCGTCCTCCAAGCGCATTGAGACCGTCAAAATGCGCGTGTTGTCCTGATTTGGCAACACTGGGGCTGCCAATTCCGTTAGAAGCCCCGGAATCCTTGGGTTGAAAGGCTTGTCTTACCACGGAATCACTATCTTTGCCCTTCCCTTAAAATCGGGGTTTTAACCGCGTGTTGGCGTTTGGTTCGAACGGGGTACTTCCCCTGTTCAGCATCAGGCAAAAACCGCTCCCGAAACGGATTAAACAGCTCTCTATGGCCATTATTGGTGAGATCCAAAAACGCATCTGGATCGTCTTCGTCTTCATCGCCATCGCATTGGTAGGCTTTCTCATTATGGACTCCACCCAGTCAGCTGGCGGAGCGATGGGGCGCCGTGACAAAACCGAATTTGCCAGCATCGGCGGCGTTGAACTCAATCCAGAGGAGTACAACACTGCTGTTGCGCGCGCTCAGAACGACTACCTGGTTCGCCAGCAACGGGTTGTGGATGCCCGCCAGGGCAATTTCCGCCTGGATGAAGCCACAGCATTTACGCTGGAAGAGCAGGCCTGGCAACAATTGGTCAACGACAAGCTCTTGCAGCAGCGCCTGGACAAAGCGGGTTTGCGGATTACTGAAGCAGAGTTCGCCAACCTGATTTACGGCGAGCAACCTCATCCCTACATCGGTCAACTGCGCCAGGCTTTCCCGCAGTTTGGGCTTGATCCCAACCAGCCGGGAGCGGTGCAGCAGTTCGTACAGCTGGTCTCCAATCCGCAGCAATGGCAGCAATTCCCCATTTTGGAGCAGTATTACCGCGATTTCTTGCTGCGCGAAACGGCGGTTCGCGAGGAGCAACTTCAAAAGAAGTACACGGATTTGATGCAGAAATCGTCTTATACCCCTGCGTGGCTGGCTAAGCGCGATCACCAGATGCAGAATACCCGCCTTGCCTTAAACTACGTGTTGTTGCCTTACCGGGACATCATGGACGAGGAGGTCAAATTCACCGAAGAAGAAGTCAAGGCCAAGTACCAGGAAATGCTGCCCACGTTCACGGAGCAGGAGGCCAGCCGCAACATTGAATACGTGGCGTTTGACGTCATTGCCACGCCCGCCGATTCCCAAGCCGTCATGGACAAGTTGATGGAGTACAAAGGGCAGTGGATGAGCGAGTCCAATGACTCATCCTTTCTGAGCTTGTACTCACAAGACCCGCTGGCCTACACCAACGCCTGGTTCCGCCTGGCCGACCTTTACAGTGTGATGGGTGATTCTGCCCTCGCACGGGAAATTTTCGCCCTTCCCTCGGGAACCTATACCGCTCCGTACCTGGAAGGTGGCGCTTACAAGATTGCCCGCTTAGGCGACCGCAACCGCTACCCGGATTCTACCTCGGTGCGCCACATTTTCCTGCGTTTGGATCAGGGGGGCAACAAAGCTGCGCTTCAAAGCCGCATAGACAGCTTGTACGGTTTGTTGCAGGCTGGTGCCACATTTGAAGCCCTGGCTGCCCAGCATTCCGATGACGAGAGCAACCGCGAAAGTGGCGGTGATTTGGGCTGGATCAACCCCAATACGCCCTTCTTCCCCGAATTGCAGCGTTTCATCTACCAAACCGGTACGGTCGGCAAACCCGAAGTAGTGGAATCGCCGATTGGTTTGCACATTATGGAGATTGTAGAAAAGCGAAACGTGCAAGATTTCATCAAAGTCTCTTTCCTGGCCCGCGACATCAAGCCGAGCCGTGAAACAGACGATGTGGCTTTTAGTGCTGCCGAAGCCTTCTACGAAAAGTACGGCAGCGATGAGGCTTTTGACAAAGGCGTCACAGAAATGGGCTACCAAAAGCGCATCTCGGGCACCTTCCGGGACAACCAGTTCAGCATCGTCAATTTGCCACAATCCAGACCGGTCATTGACTGGGCCTTCAATGCGGACAAAGGCGACGTGCAGATGTTCCACCTGGAAGACAAGCACATCGTGGTTCGCGTAAAAGATAAAGTTGACAAAGGCAAGCCAGATCTGGAAGCCGTTCGCACACAATTGGAGGCAGAATTGATCAACAAGAAGAAAGCGGACCAATTGCTCAAGAAGGCGGAACAGGCCGTGGCCAATGCATCCGGAGACCTTCAAAAGATTGCAAGCAATCTGGGTTTACAAGTATCTACAGCTTCCAATGCCACTTTCGGCAGTAATTTTATTCCGCAAGTGGGTGCAGAGCCGGAAATTTTGGGCCTGGCTTTTGGCATGGACCTCAACCAGGTTTCTGCCCCGATGGCCGGCAAGCAAGGCGTATTCATCATCCAGCCTACTTCGGTGCAATTGGCCGAAGAGCTTCCTGATTACGCTCCCGTTTCCTTGCGCCTGAACAGCCAGGAGCGCAACCGCTATTCGCTCAACAGCTTGTTGGAGGCTTTCAAGAAGGAGGTGGAGATCGTTGACAATCGCCGTCTCTTCAATTGAGGGCATCGCTAAAACCCCATATCCCGCGTTACGCCTAAATTTTGTGCAGCGCCTAAATGCCTCAAAACGCCCGAGTACTGCAAAGTACCCGGGCGTTTTGCTGCAGATTCGGGCTAAATTTGAAGTTGGGCAGTTTAATAAAGCCCTTTCCCCATTGAGCATTGTCAACAAAGTGGCCCAAAGCGGCCTGGTTACCCTCAAATTGGAGGACTTTGCCCCGCAAGGGGAGATCGTTGCATTTGACCTCGCCCCATTCCTGTTTAAGGGGCTGATTTTGCGCGAGAAAGATTTTCGCCAGGCAATGGCTGACCAGGATTGGTCGTTGTTTGAGGGCAAGGTTCTTGCTGTCTTTTGCAGTGCAGATGCCATTATACCCGTTTGGGCCTACATGTTGGTGGCCGTTCAGGCCCAGCCGAAGGCGGCGGGCATCTATTTTGGTTCCGTAGCCGAAACTGAAACACGGATTTTTCTGGAGCGTATCAGACAAATGGACCTCGAGCCTTACCGCGACGCCCGGGTGGTGGTGAAGGGTTGTGCCGACAAGCCTGTCCCGGAAGCCGCCTTCCTGGAAGTAACCCGACTGCTGCGCCCGATTGTCCAAAGCCTGATGTTCGGGGAACCCTGTTCGACGGTTCCGCTGTACAAACGGGCTCTGCCTCGCACGCCGGAACAATCCGGATAAACTCCACGCCATGAAATACATCCTCGCTGCGCTCTTTGTCCTGACCACTGGTGTGCTGGCTTTTTTATCGCTGGGGAATCATCCGGTTGACGCTGCGAATAACACGGTTGAAACAGAAAGTCCCGTGCTGTCTGGAGGGGTTCAACCGGCTTATCCGGCCGTTAAAATGCCCAAGGACCTGACGCTTGCCGGGGAACCTGTTCCGATGGATGACCAGGAAGTGCTGGAGCGCATGGACCGGGAATTGTTGGTCAACTCCTACTGGCATTCCCAAACCCTGCAAAACCTGAAACTGGCTAACCGCTGGTTTCCCGTCATGGAACCGATTTTGGCCAAAAACGGCATCCCGGATGATTTCAAGTACCTCGCGGTAGCCGAAAGCAACCTTCGAAATGTGGTCTCTCCGGCAGAGGCAACCGGTTTTTGGCAATTGCTGGAATCAACGGCCAAAGAGAACGGGTTGGTGGTTAGCGCAGAAGTGGACCAGCGCTACGATGTGGAGCGCTCTACAGAGGCTGCTTGCCGCTACCTCAAACGCGCGCATGACCGCTACGGCAGTTGGACGCTTGCCGCCGCATCCTACAACATGGGCATGGGCGGTGTGGACCGCAAGCTCAGTGACCAGCAGGTCAAAAACTATTACGACCTCTTTTTAAGCACGGAAACGTCGCGGTATGTGTTCCGGATTCTGGCGTTCAAGCTCATCTACGAACAGCATGAGCGCTACGGCTTTGTGTTGGAAGAGGAAGATTTGTACCCGCCGCTGGAGTACCGCGAAATCACGGTCAATGCTTCAGTAGCTGATTTGCAGGCCTTCGCCATTGAGCAAGGCAGCAATTACAAGATGTTGCGCTACCTGAACCCCTGGATTCGCAGCAGCAAACTGACCGTTATTCCCGGCAAGCCCTATACCATCAAGTTGCCGAAGAACGCCTAATACCTCAGCGGTAGAGGACATACTCGCCCTCTTTGCCTCGAAGCACAAATTTGCCTTTGCCGCTCTCGGCTCCAGCACTTGCGGGCATGCGGCCAGTCAGGCTGCGGATTTTGTTCTTCTCGTCCAGCATTTTGACGTTCAACTCCGTGATTTCTTTGGGCACAATCAACTGTCCGCCTTCTAAATAAGCTTGCAGCGAAAAGCCCAGGTTGGCCACATTGATCTTAACGTTGGCGTTGCGTTGGTCAAATCGCAGCTCGCCAAAGCTGGGGCTGAGCGCAGCCAGGTCGATGCTGCCCAGCGACCACTCCAAATCGCAGGTCTGTTCAAGCTTTGCCAGGAACAAATCGCTGAACCGGCCCTGACCGCGTATGGTTCGGACATCGCTCAACCGGATGTTGTCTTTGCGCGAGGTCAGGCGCAAGTCCCCAACCTGCTCGATGCGCACTTTCGATCCATCGCTTTGTAACTCCAGCGATTTTGACTGGCGCAGTTCAAACTCCGAGTTGGAAATTGTGGCAAAAAGTTGGTCGGCACGGCCGATCACGGCATTGCCGTATTCTACCCGTATCCAGCTTCCGTCGGCCAGTGCCTGTGAGCGAAGGTCGCCATAGCGCAAATTGATGGTGGCTGGCGACTCCAGCCCTTCGAAATACACATCTCCGAATTGGTTGCTGATCTCGCAGACGGTGTAGGCGGGAAGGGTGATGCGGTAATCCACGTCCACAGCACTGCGCTCAAAGGGGTTGAGGCTTTGCATGACGCGTTTGATGCCGCTGCTCTGCTCGTCAAAGGTGGTTTCGAGCCGGAGAAAACCGCCATAGAGCACTTGTAAGCTGCGAATGCCCGCCAGGGTTTCTTTGGCCTTGATTTCGTCGCTTTCCCGGACGCGGATGTTCACCTCTACGCGTACCTGGTTTTTGTCCCAGACGCTGAACACTGCGTTGCCGTAGCGGTTGTCGAGCTCAAGTCGCAAGCCGGGCTGCACAGCATAAACGGTGTCCATGCGCTTGCTCAGCTCCAGGTTACCCGCCTGGGCAAGGGGGGGACCCAACAGCCCCGCCAACAGACTAAAGCACAATAGACGAAGCATATTCCTCTTTGTTTTGGGTGGGGGGGCTGGGCTTGAACAAATCGGCCATGCGCTTGAGCACTTCGATGCGCTGCTGATAATTGCGCACCATGGCGGCCAATACTTTTTCGGCATCGGCGCCCGCTTCAAGCTCCTGGCGCAGCTGGTCGTAATCGTTTTCTAAATCGTCAATCAAGTCAATAGCTTCCTGGGCATCTTCAGGGCTCAAGTCAGGATTGTCCAAAATCAGGTCGGTTTTGCTTTGCTCCAGGCGCGCGTATTCGGATTCCATTTTTCGCAGTTCCGTAAAGCGCGGGTCGGTCAGCATGGGGTCATTTGCGGGCGAAAGGTCCTGCTCCAGAACAACAGCTGTGCCTGCCTGGTCTGTTGGTCGGTCCATGCGCGTTAGCCACAATCCCACAGCGCTCAAGCCTATAAGAACGGCCGCAACCCGCAAGGCCGGGAAAAGCGCTATGACTTTGCTGCGTCGGGATTGAACGTCCGGTTCCAGCTTTGTGGCAATGTCATCCCACAAATCCGCTCTGGGCATATCGCGATCCAAGGCGTCGCGCTCCCGTTGGATGCGCGCTGCTAAAGGATCGGTATCGTTTATGTTTTTCATGGGGAAAGATCAATTGTTCTGAGCAACGGGGTTGCAAAACCAGCAGAACTTCCGCAACCGGTCAGGCTGCCAGGGCCTCCAACAGCGAGCGCACTTTAATTTTTGCACGGTGATATTGCGATTTGCTGGTGGACTCACTGATGTTCATGATTTGGGCAATTTCTTCGTGATCATAGCCTTCAACCGCATACAGCGAAAAAACTACGCGGTACCCATCGGGCAGCGCAGCGATGGCTTTTCGGATCATTTCCATGCTGTAGCGCTCTTCCTCTTCACTGTCAAAGGAAGTTTTTTGGTGTTCTGAGCCTGCGATTTGTTCTGTTTGGTAATCGTCCAGTGATTCGGTCAGCAATTTTCTTTTTTCCAGGGTTTTCAGGCAGCGGTTGATGGTTAGCCTTTTAAGCCAGGCGCCAAAAGCCACTTCGCGGTGGTAGCGGTGCAAGTTTTGGAAAGCGTCCACAAACGCCTCCTGGAGCATGTCTTCCGCCTCTGCGTGATCACCCATCAGGCGCAGGCACACGTTGAACATGGACCGGCTGTAGCGCTGGTACAATTGTTTTTGCGCCTGGCGCTCCCGCGCCAGGCTGCGTTCCACCAAATCGACAATTTCAGCCGTATCTGTTCCTTGCAAAACCACAGGATTCAGCAACAAAGGACCGGAAAAGTGGGCCCGGGTTGCACGCCCGCAACAATCTTTTTGGTTTTACCCTTTATTTATCCGCTTTCCTCCATCCCGCTCAGCAACTAAAGGTCCAACGCACCGTATTTAACAGAGATTCGCTCAGTTAGATTAGGATTATCGCTAATTTTACCGCCCAAATGGCAGCTTTTACCAAACTTTCTATTGTCATCCCGGTTTACAACGAAGGCCGGACCGTTCGTGAAATCCTGGATTTGGTCCGTGCAGTTGACCTTATGGGAGGAATCAGCAAAGAGGTCATTATTGTTGATGACGGCTCCAAGGACAATACCGTTGAGATCCTCAAAGAGTACATTTCTGAATACCCTGAAGCGGGTTTTCAGTTGCACGAACACGGGGTAAACCAAGGCAAGGGTGCTGCTTTGCACACGGGTATTTCAAAGGCCACCGGAGAGTATGTGATTATCCAGGATGCTGACCTGGAATACGACCCGGCCGAGTACAATAAATTGTTGATTCCGGTGCTGCGCGGCATGGCCGACGTCGTGTATGGATCGCGTTTTATGGGCGGTCAACCGCACCGGATCTTATTTTTCTGGCATTCCATCGGCAACAAATTCCTGACCTTCTGCTCCAACATGTCCACCAACCTGAACCTTACGGACATGGAGACCTGCTACAAAATGTTCAACACCAAAATGGTGCAATCGCTGACGTTGCAGGAAAAGCGCTTTGGTTTTGAACCGGAAGTGACCGCCAAAATTGCCCGAATACCCAATGTGCGTATATACGAAGTGGGCATTTCTTACTACGGACGCACCTATGCCGAAGGCAAAAAAATAGGCTGGCGCGATGGGTTCCGCGCGCTGTATTGCATTGCCAAGTACGGTTTTTTCAAGGCCTGATGCAGATGGAGGCGCGCCGCTTCCTTCCGCGCGCTAAGTCCGTATTTTGCAGGGCGCATGAACCCGCCCTCCCTTGACCTGGTTTTGCCCTGTTACAATCCCCAGCCGGGCTGGGCGCAGCGGGTTATCCAATCCTACGCTGTGGTTGCGGCAGCCCTGCGCCGTGAGCCGGGCTTGATTTTGGTCAATGACGGCTCATCGTTTGGCGTAACGGCAGATGATTTGCGCGCGCTGAACGAGGCCATTCCCCGGTTTCAATACCTGGAAAATGAGCGCAACCGGGGAAAGGGTTTCACGCTCCGCGCAGGAGTGATGCTGGCTTCTGCCGATTACATTGTCTATACTGACATCGATTTTCCCTACACGGAAGAAAGCCTGCTGGGGGTGCACGCGGCGCTCAAGGGTGGTGCGCAAGTGGCTGCCGGTGTAAAAGATGAAGCCTATTACCAGGGCGTTCCCGCGTTGCGGCGGCTGATTTCGCGCGTGTTGCGGCTGATGATCCGAAGCTTGTTGCGCCTTGAAATCAGCGACACGCAATGTGGGCTAAAGGGGTTTGATCGCGCCGGACGTTCGGCTTTTCTGGCAACGTCCATTGATCGCTACTTGTTTGATCTGGAATTTCTGTTTTTGGCCTACCGCCAGTTTGGGCTCAAGGTGCAAGCTGTTCCGGTTCAGCTCAAACCGGGCATTTCGTTCTCGCGCATGCGGCCCCAGATTTTAGTCCAGGAGGGTGCGAATTTTCTGCGCATCTGGTTGCGCAGTTGGCGGGGCACTTCGGCTGAACCCAATGCGCTCGTGCCGCCCGCGGGCACGCCGCCGGAGCGCACGCCGCCGGAGCGCAAACCAACGGATTCCCGATGAGTCGCTTGAAGAACAGGAGCGTTTCGCCCGATTTGCTGCTGACCGCGCTCTTGCTCGGCGCCATGGCGCTGCTGTTTGGCGATCTGTTCTGGCACCCGAACCACTACCTTTTTGCCACCGGCGGCGACGGGCTCAAAAACTATTTCACGGCGGCTTGGGCGGTGCGCTACGACCAGGGCTTGCGCTTTACGGGCATGAATTACCCGTTCGGCGAGCACCTGACCTATACCGATGCGCAGCCGCTGTTGGTGGGGCTGATGCGGGTGCTGCAGCGCCTGGGGCTCTCGTTGGATGCGCGGGTTCCGGGTGTGCTCAACGCCCTGATGCTGTTCAGTTTGCTGCCGGCCGCCTGGTGCATGCGGCGGATTGGACGGCACTACGGCCTGCCGGAAGGGCTGGCACTGCTGACTGCGCTGTTGGTGGTGCTGCTCTCGCCGCAGATTCACCGCTGGCAAGGGCACTACGCGCTGGGCTATGTGTGTTTTGTTCCGCTGTTGTGGTGGGGGGTGCTTCGGCTGCGGGCCTCCGCGCGTCCCTGGATCTGGACCCTGTGGCTCTTTGCGGTGGTGGCGGGTTTTGGCCTGGTGCACCTGTACTACCTCATGATCGGGGCCTTCATGCTTTGGCTGTATGCCGGGGTTTTGGGGGGGCTGCGCATCAAGCAATGGCGCTCGGTTTGGCCGGATGTCTTGCGGGTTGGGGGGGCGGGGGTGCTTGCCTTCCTGGCGGTGTACCTGTTTCTGCATTGGACAGACCTGACCCGCGATCGGCCCGCGGCTCCGTTTGGTTTTACGTATTACCGCGCCGGGTTGAAGACCGTCTTTTTCAGCCCGACCAGTCCGGTGCTTGGCTTGCTGCGCCATCGCATTTCCATTCCCGCAGAACAAGCGGAAGGCTTGGGTTATGTGGGCATACCCGGAGTGCTGCTGGTGTTTTGGCTGGCGCTGCGGTTTTTGCGCAGGTTGGGTGGCCGCTTGTTGGGTTTTGCGGCTGGCCGGGGTGGCCGGCTGTCTGTCCGGGGAAGGGCTATGCTGGCCAGTGGCGCCGGTATCGGGACCCCCGCAGCCCGTTGGCAGTGCTTGTGGCGGAGCGCTTGTCCCGTGCTCCCCGACGACCTGGCTGTTTGGGTGCTCAGCGCGTTGCTCATGCTTTTTCTGGCCATGGCCCTGCCGTTTCGCTGGGGGCTGGAACATTGGTTGGATTATGTTGCGCCGCTCAAACAGTTCCGGTCGCCCGGACGGCTGGTGTTTGTGTTTTACCCGGTTTGGGCGCTTTTTGCTGCCGTCATGCTGCACCGCTGGTACCGGGCCATGGCCATGCGCGGCCATGCGCAGGCAGGGGCAGTGCTGTTGGTTTTGCTCATCGGCGCATGGGCTGCAGAGGCCGTGGCGCATGCGCGGCACTTTCGGCAAACCGTGGTCGAGCCCAACGCGTTGGCCAGCCAAACCTTCAACGTTGCGTTGCAGGACGGAGGCCATTCGCCCGAACAGTTTCAGGCCATCCTGGCCTTGCCATTTTACCACATGGGCTCGGAGAAACTCTACATTGACAAGGGGAACAGCGCCATGGGCTGGGGCATGCAGGCCGCGTACCAGACTGGCATTCCGCTGTTGAATGTGATGATGAGCCGCACGTCGCTGTCGCAAACCCTGGCCACCACGAGCCTGGTGAGCCGCTACGGGCCGGAGCCTGCATTTGTGCAACGGCTGGATGAGCGGCCAATCTTATTGCTCATCAACCGCGTGTTTACCGATCCGCGCAGCGACGACCGTTTTAGCGACCGCGAGCGCGCGCTGATTTTAGCCGCTGATACCGTTTACCTGGGCCCGGACTTTTCGCTGTGGTCGTTGGATCCCAAGTTGTTGGGGGCAGGCTCCGTTCCCTTGACCGACCCGGCCTTGGAGCGCGAAGGCGTTTTGTGGCACGACGGGTTTGACCAGGGCTCTGAAGAAGGGCTGTTCGGGAAGGCCCAAACGCGTGAAGTCGGTCCCTGGCAGTTGGCAGAAGTTCCGCTGCAAGATGCGGTTTGGTCTCCGGAAGACCGCGTAGAGGTTTCGCTGTGGCTCAAGGCTTACCTGGACCATTCGTCGTTTCCGGAAGTATTGTTGGAATGGTTGGACGGCCAGGGGCAGCCGCTTTGGGCAGGCTACATCATCACCAAACAAACCCTGGATGTGCAACCCGGTTGGGTTCGCGCCAGCCGGATCTTGGAACCCATGCCGGAGGCAACAGCACTGCGCATTTCGGTTGAAGGGGTGCAGATTGCTGCGGACGGGCTGCTGGTGCAACGCATGCGCCAAGGTTTGCCGAACGCTTTGCCAATCGCTTTGCCTAATGTTTTGCCAAGCGCTTTGGAGCAACCCTGAGGGACTCCGCGGTTTTGAATGGGTGCTGCGTATCGAACAGACGCCGTGGTGTCGGATGGGCGCCGCGGTGTCGAACAGGTGCTTTTAACAAGGTCCGTCAGGCTATTCTCCGGGCTCGTTGATACGACCCCCTTGCTGGTAGACAGCCCCGGATGTTGCGGAAGACACCGGCGTATCCGGCCCGATAAAATGCAGCGTCTGGTGGGGGTAGGGGATGACAATTCCCTCCCGGTCAAAACGCAGTTTCAGGTTGCGGTTCAGGTCAAAGCCCAGGTACCAGGAGTTTTCAACCGTAGCAGCCCAGGCCCAGGCCTTAAGGTGCACGCCGTAAGGCCCGATGGCCGTTACGCGAACCGGCACCTTGGGTTCGCCGCCCGCCTTTTCCGCAGGGGTTCGCCCGTCAATGCACAACGGGTGGTTTTGGCATTCCTCCTGCAGGATCATCAGCGCTTTGTCCAGGTCCGAGCTGAAGCTGATCTGGATCTCCACGAAGCGGCAGACCCGGTCATCGTTGTACGAAAAGTTGATGACCGTATCCGAACTTACGGTGCTGTTGGGAATGATGATGTCTGAGTTTTCAAACGTGTGCAGGACCGTGTGCCGCAGGGTTATGTCAGAAACGTAGCCTTTGTAGAGGCTGCCTACATGCACGTAATCGCCCACACGGAAAGGCTTGAACATGACAATAAAAATACCGGCGACGATGTTGCTGAAGGCCTGTTGCGAAGCAAAGCCAATAATGGCCGCAAAGATGCCTGCACCCGCAAACAGCGTAACGCTCAATGCCCGCAGCGAAGGCACCATGTAAAAGACCAGGATGATGGCCATGAAATAGATACCGGCCGACACCATGTGCCGGAAAAAGCGGTAGTTCTCCGATTTGACTTTGAGGATTCGCCCCGCATCGGAAAAGAGCTTGCCCAAAATCCGGTTGATGACCTGAGCCGCGATAAACGCGGCAATCAGAATCAGCGCAGAAATGATTCCCTGCTCCCAGCTTATGGATTTAATGGCAGCTTCAAACATCGGTTACTTCTATAAACCCCGGAATCCTGGCCCTCCAGCGCCCGGTTTGGCGAGGCTAAATTAAGGCCTTCCGGGCGCATGCCTTCTGGCCGTTGCAATTGCTTGCCCGGATGTGCATAAGTGCTGCATTGGCGCAAGGGTCAGGGCGTGAAACAGAAGAGGAAAATGGACGTTCTTTGAAGGACGCATTGTTTCGCTGTTTTTACTCCTTTATCACTTTCGCATGCCCTCCACCGCTGCTCCGAGTCGCCCTGTGGCGGCTGAACTGGTACCCCGCGATATTTCCTGGCTTGCCTTCAACCACCGGGTATTGCAGGAAGCTGCCGACCCGCGCGTTCCACTTTTTGAACGCATAAAATTTTTGGCCATCTACTCCGCCAATCTGGACGAGTTTTTCCGCGTCCGGGTAGCTGCCTTGCGCAGTTTCAACCAGTTGCGCAAAGAAACCAGGCTTCAAATTCCGGATAAGCCTCGCAGAACCCTGAAACAAGTGCTGGGCATTGTGGGCAAGCAACAGGAAGTGCTCGGCCGCATTTTCCGCGAAGAAATTTTGCCGGAATTGTCCGAGGCGGGCATCAAGTTGCTCAATCTGGAGGAGCTGGAGCAAACGGCAGCCTCGAAAGCCCAGGCATGGTTTGATGAACACTTGCGCGCTGTGGTGCGCGTCGAGCGCTATTCGCCCGGAAAAAAGGCTCCCTTTTTGCGCAACAATGGCATTTATTTCGCCTTTCGTTTGGGCGAAAAGGACCTGGGCCTGGTCAACTTGCCCACAGAATCGCTGCCGCGTTTCATTGAACTGGGGGGCGAAGACGGTTACCACCCCATTGCCTGGGTGGACGATGTCCTGCGCCTGAACCTGCCGCGGCTGGCTGGTGCTGAATACGGCGGGCAGGCTTGGGCCATCAAACTGTCGCGCGATGCGGAACTGTACATCGACGACGAGTTCAACGGCGATCTGGTCCATAAAATCCGGCAGGGTCTGCTGGAGCGCGAAGTGGGCATGCCCACGCGCTTTTTGTACGATGGCCGCCTGCCCAATGCCCTGCGCACGCAGTTGGCGGAGTTGCTGCAATTGGCGGTGGATGACATGGTAGCCGGCGGTGTGTACCACAATTTTCACGACTTGTTCAGCTTTCCGGATCCAGTGGGAGAGCCGTCCTGGCGATACCGGCCCTTTCCCCCGCAAAACCGGCCTTTTTTGGACGCAGCAGAGAATATGTTTGATGCCATCACCGAGCGGGATCGGGTCTTGCATTTTCCCTACCAGCGCTTTGACTACATCGTGCGCATGCTGGAAGAAGCCGCTGCTGATCCAACCGTGGAGGCCATTCGAATTACGTTGTACCGGGTAGGCCGGGAATCATCGGTGGCCAGGGCGCTGATCCGGGCGGCGCAGAACGGCAAACAGGTCACGGCTTTTTTGGAGATCAAAGCGCGTTTTGACGAGGAGAGCAACCTGCAATGGGGCGCTGCGCTGGAACAAGCGGGCGCACAGGTGTTGTACTCGTATCCCGGCATCAAAGTGCATACCAAATTATTTGTTATTTCGCGAAGGGAGGATGAGGGCATCCGCAACTACGCGTATCTGGGCACGGGCAATTTCAACGAAAGAACGGCCAGCCTTTACGCCGACCATGCCCTGCTGACCTGCGATCCGCGCCTGGCCGACGAAGCGCTGCAGATTTTTGAAGTGTTGGAGCGCCGCCGCATCATCACCAACACCAAGCACCTGTTGGTGGCGCCCTTTTCGCTGCGAAATGGCTTTGAAGCGTTGATTGCCGAAGAAGTTGCGCTGGCAAGGGCCGGAAAACCGGCCTACATCATCGCCAAGATGAACAGCCTGGAGGACCCTGAAATGATTAACGAGCTGGCTGAGGCGGCGCGTTCCGGCGTGTCTGTGCAGTTGGTGATTCGCGGCATTTGCTGCCTCAAAACCGAAGATCCCCAGTTTGGTGGCAGGCTTCGGGTCATTTCCATTGTGGACCGTTTTCTGGAACATAGCAGACTCTATGTTTTTGGGAATGGGGGTCGGGAGAAGCTCTACCTCGCATCGGCAGATTGGATGACCCGCAATCTGGACCGCCGCATTGAAATGGCCGTGCCGATCTACGACAAACGCGTGTACTCGGAGCTGCGGCAGCTTCTTGATTTGCAATTGGCCGACAACGTCAAAGCCCGCAAGATGGACGCCAGGCAGCGCAACCTCTACGTGGAGCACAACGTGCCGGCGGTTCGGGCGCAGGAAGCCTCCTGGCAACTCTGCTGCCAGTGGGCGGGCATCAAAGCGAAGCCCTGATTCCCGCAAGCCGGGTCTATGGGCGTTACAGCGATGCCCCCAAACTTGGTAAGGCCATTGGCAGGGTTTGGCGCACAAGGTTTGGCAGCTTCCACGAGCATCCCGTAACTTTCGGTTGGGTACCTTAACGCCCCCGGACCATGCAAAGCACTGCCGCCACACCAGACGAATACATTGCCTCCTTGCCGGAGGACCGCGCTGCCGCCATTTCAGCCATGCGAAAGGTCATTCAGAAGAACCTTCCCAAAGGCTTTGTGGAGGAAATGGGCTACGGCAAGATGGGGTATGTCGTGCCTCATGCTCTGTACCCCGCGGGCTACCATTGCAACCCCAAACAACCCCTTCCCTTTATGGGCATGGCTTCGCAAAAACAGGCGGTGACGCTTTACCACATGGGCCTCTACGCCATGCCCGATTTAATGCAGTGGTTTGTTGGCGAATACCCCAAGCATGTTTCCACCAAACTGGACATGGGCAAGAGCTGCATTCGCTTCAAGAAGCCGGACCAAATTCCCCTGAAATTGATTGGGGAATTGGCGGGCAAAATCACGCCAAAAGCCTGGATAGCCTTCTACGAGGCCAATATGAAGGCTTAGACGCCGGGCGCAATGTAGGATATGGGGTTTTAGCGGTTGCCGACCATTTAATTTTTCTGCCATGACCAATCGATGGGCCGTTCAACTGGACAAACTGACGCAGACCTACCAGCGCGAATTTGGCGGGCTGAGCGCGAGTCAGTTAAACTGGAAACCCAACGGCAAAACCTGGAGCATCGCGCAAAACCTGGACCACGTGATCAAGGTGAACGAAACGTATTTTCCTGTGCTCGATGCGTTGCGCCGCGAGCAGTACCGCACCCCGCTGCTCGGACGGATCGGGCTGGCGGTTCGCTTCTTTGGCAAAATGGTTTTGCAGGCCGTGGAGCCAACCCGCCGCAAACGCATGAAGACCATGCGGCTTTGGGAGCCCGCCGCCAGCGATTTGCCAGCTGATATCGTCAACCGGTTTGGCGCGCATCAGCAGGCCTTGCTGGCGCAAATTGCCGACAGCCAGGACCTGGTTCGCAAAGGCGCCATTATTGCTTCGCCAGCCAGCAATGCCATTGTTTACAAGCTGGATACAGCCTTTGACATCATCGTGTCGCACGAAGAGCGCCATTTGGCGCAAGCCCGGGAAGTTTTGGCCCTGCTGCCTGTGGCTTAGGGTCTACGCTTAGCGCTGAATGTGCAACGGCACTGCGGTACCGCGACCGTTTTCAGGCTGTACCAACACTTGGTACAATCCGCTGTTCAGATGACCCAGGTGGAGGCTGCCTTGCAGACCGGAACCGGCTTGCAGCGCTACCTGGCGGCCCTGGCTGTCGTACACGGCGGCCGTCCAGGGACCTTCTGTCTGTGTTTGGAGCTGAACGGCATCGCTGGCCGGGTTGGGCCAAAGGCTCACGGCGGCAAGGGCCTGACCAGACTGCTGCTCTTGTGCAGTTTGCGTGTTGCTCAACCGCGCTGAAGCACCGCCCTGGCTGCGGAAGAAGGTCCAAATGGCTGCACTCGAGTACAGGTCTTTGTTCTGGCCGCCGGGTCCGGGAATGCTGTGGTCGCCGCCAACCACACGGTAAAATTCGTAAGCCTGGCCGCTGGTGCAGGAAGAAAGCGATGCCTTCGTCACGGTGCTGAAATCCAGTGCTCCTGAATTCGGCAGGCTGCTTATGACCGGCGCGGCGCAATCATCCGTGCCAATCCAGGCGCGGAAAAAAGCTTCTGCGGGGGCAGTTGCCGGGTAGAAAATGGTGGCTGGAGCGCCGGTGTAGGGAACAATCGCGTCAGCGGTACCGTGAATTTGCAGCACTGGCCGGAAGCTAGCCGGGCGGCAAAGCGGCGCATTGTCCGGGTTGATGGCTGCGGCAACCGGCGCTATGGCCTTGATGCGGCCACTTAAGGCGCAACCCAACGCCACGCTCATTCCCCCGCCGTTAGAAAAGCCCGTGGCAAAGACGCGGCTGGTGTCCACGTTGTGCGTGTTGCCCAGTTCGGTGATCAGGGCATCGATGAAGGCAACGTCGTCCACGCCGCCACCGCTCAGGTCATCGTTCCAGCCCTGCAAAAAAAGCGCGACAGCCGTTCCGTTGGGATACACCACGTAAAAGCCCGCCGTGTCGGCAATGGCGTTCATGGCGCTGGAGCTTTCCTGGCTGTTGGCGCTCAGCGCAAAGCCGTGCAGGCTCACGATCAGGGGAAGGGGCTCGCCGCTGCTTGCAGCCGGCGGGATGCGCAACCGGTAGGATCGGTTTCGGCCATCGACGTTGAGGTTGCCGGTGATGGTGCTTTGCGCCTGGGCAAAAAATCCGCAAACCAAAGCAAAGAGGAGGATGGAAAGGCGTTTCATGTTGGTAAAATACGGCGCATCCACTCCAAGTCCAAACGGTTTCTGCACGGAGGGCGGGTTGGGCTGCTGTTGCCCATGCGGTTGCCCGGTAGCCGTTATCTTCGACGTTGAATTTGCACGATCGTTTAGCAAGCAAGGCAACAGCTGGTCGAAGGGCCGTGTGGCTCTGCGCAACGTACCCCCATGGCAGAAAAAGGTCGGTTTCACAACCCGGTTTCAGCAGCGCTGGCCGGCGTCAAGGATTTGTTTCGCAGCCAGGACTTGGCTGACGCCTACAACGACAGCCTGCGCTGCGACGGCAAAGTATGCCTGGTGACCGGGGCCAGCAGCGGAGTCGGGGAAGCCATCGCTGTTGATTTGGCGCAGCGCGGAGGGCATGTGATCATGGCTTGCCGCAGCCAGGTTCCGGAAGCGGGCGAAAGGGTGCGTCGGGCCAGCGGCTCTTCCAACGTGGACATCCGGCACCTGGACCTGACCGACCTGGACAACATTCACGCGTTTTGCGACGGCTTGAAGCGCGATGGCGTAACGCTGGATGTAGCCATTTTCAACGCCGGGGTAGCCACCCCCAAAGCCCGCAAAACGGCCAGCGGTCTGGACGAAATCTTTTTGGTCAATTACCTGAGCAAATTCATCACCGCCAACCGCCTGCTGGCTGACGGAACCATACCAAATAATACGGTGGCAGGGAATGCCCGGGCAGGTCAGATACCCCGCATGATTTATACGTCTTCGGACTCACACCAAACCGCGTCGGCCATTGATTTTGATGCCTTTGGCGTTTACAGCGAATATGGCGTGAACAAGGCCATTCAATACTACAGTTATTACAAGCTGGTGCTCAACACCATGAACACGGAACTGTCCCGGCGTTTGCGGGGGCAGGGGACCGCGCCGGATGTTTCGGTGCACACGTATTGCCCGGGGCCGGTCAACACCAACATCATTCGCGAAGCGCCGGGTCCGCTGCGGGCGGTGTTGCGCGGCATTTTCACGCTCGCTTTCAGAACGCCGGCACAGGGTGCCATGCCCGCTACCTACCTGAGTTGCGCTTCGGAGTTGGAAGGGCAGACCAACCGCTACCTGCATATGCTCAACAACAAGAAAATGGATGCCAAAGTGTACGATGCCGAAGCCGGCAAGCGCTTGTGGGATGCCTCGGCGGCCATTTGGAAGCGGGTGGATCCCGCGCGGGCTAATACGGTGTTGACTGCGCTGGTTTTCTGGCTCTGCAGCCTTTTGGCTTTCAGCGGGGTTGCCCAGGTACAGGAGCCCTTCGCCCGGCAAGCCTTTGCCCAACAATCGCAAGCAACCGCGCCGACGAAGGCTTTTGCGCAACCGCTGCAACCCGGATTCAACTGGGAAGAAGCTGCGGAAATTCTGCGCATTTCTGCCCGGTACGGCGATTCCGCATATGTAGGTGACTTTGAAGCGCCCCGCTATTTTAAGCGGCAGTACCGCTCGGAATCCATGGGACTGGACAATATGTGGGAACTGTGGACCAACGCGGAAGGCAACGCCGTACTCAATGTGCGGGGCAGTACAAAGAAGCCGGTCAGTTGGCTGGCCAATTTCTACGCAGCCATGACGCCTGCGGTGGGAACGCTGGAGCGCGAAGGGTACGATCCTTTCTCCTACCGCCTGGCAGATGATCCCAAGGCAGCTGTACACAGCGGCTGGCTGATCAGCCTGGCTTACCTGCAAAGCGACATCCTGGCCAAACTCGATTCTTGTTACCAGGCGGGCATTCGGGGCCTGGTCATAACCGGGCACAGCCAGGGCGGCGCCATTGCGTACTTGTTAACGGCGCATTTGTGGCAGCTTCGCCGCCAGGGCAGCCTGCCCGCCGATTGGCAATTCAAGACCTATTGCACCGCCGCGCCCAAACCCGGCAATGTCTATTTTGCCTACGATTACGAGTTCAATACCCGCGAGGGTTGGGCTTTTAATGTGGTCAACGGAGCGGACTGGGTGCCGGAAGTGCCGGTGTCGCTGCAGCGGCTGGACGACTTCAACCCGACCAGTCCTTTTCCCGGCATTCCGGCCATGATCCGGGAACAAAAGTTCCCGGTTAACCTGATGCTTCGGCGCGCGCACCGCAAGCTGGACAAGCCCTCGCGCAAAGCCGTGGACCAATACAAAAAGTACATGGGCCACATGATCGGGGGTCGCGTGCAGAAGGTGTTGCCCGAACTGACGCTGCCGCCCATGGACGCGGGGCTGAATTACAGCCGTACCGGTGTTTCAGTGATCCTCCGCCCGGATGCGGAATACTTCCGGCGTTATCCCGAAAGCTCCGACAGCATTTTTCTGCACCATTTTCACCAGCCGTACTGGGATCTGTTGATGACGCAGCGCAGCGACGCTGTTCCGGCGCTGGAAGAGGCGTTTGTTTTTTCCGGGGAACCGCTTAGCGGCAACTGGCAACTGACTTACATCACCGGACCCCGGATCGCGTTTGACGGGTTGTACCCGGAGCGCAAGCCCACCTTGAGTCTGGACACCGAAAAGGGCACCGCCAACAGCAACACCAGTTGCAATTCGTACAGCGGCCGTTTCGCCCGAATGGGAATGAACCTGAGTTTTCCGGAGCCCCTGGCCATGACGCGCATGGCTTGTGCCGGTTTAGGGGAATCCGTGTTTTTGCAGGCCCTGCAGCGGGTGGACCGCTACGGCATCAGTCCCGACGGCCAAACGCTGACGCTGCTGGAAAACGGACTGGCGGTGATGGCTTTTGCCAGGGCGGAGTAAGGCTGCGTTTTTTGGTCTGCCGCGCGGTCAGGAGCAAGCTCCGAAGCACGGTAGCGGGTCTCTGTTCGCTCAGCGTTTGTCGCCCTCAAAAAGCTTGAGGTCATCCAGGATGATGTTCAGGGCTTGGGTGGAAATGCTGATTTCGTACAG
>WGOA01000042.1 GCA_016124275.1 Bacteroidota bacterium | reverse complement strand
CGGCATTCAATTGGTCAAGACGCATAAAGCTCGAGTCTTCACCAACAAGGTCTCGTTCTGTGGCGCAGGTTTGTTTGTGCTGCAAGATAATCTTCAAGGCAACGCCGTCTGCAATGAGTTCTTCGACACCTACAGCGGAGTCGTTTGGTCCAGCGTTGGAACCGGAGAGTTTGGGGTTTCAGTTATGGGTGGTCCTGAAAAGGTGTATGGATTTTTTGCACCTGACGCATCAAGCGATAACCGATGGACCACATCTGTTCCATCCTATGATCCTATAAGATCATATAGCATTAATTTATCTGAAGGTGTTACTATTGATTGGTACTACCGAAGTGCAGCTACGTTTGATTTTCCTACAGGGACGAACCTTTTTCTTGGACCATCCCCAACTTCTGCATTGGATGCAGTAGTTGGAACCATAATGAGTATTTGCGACACCCTAGCCCTCTTCCGGGAAGGGGAATTCCCAGGTGGAGGTCAAGATTCCTTTAACTTGAGCCATTTTCGAGAATCGGAAATGGATAGCCACCTCACTGCACCTAATCCCGCTACAATTTCTGATGGGCTATACGCATTTCTTTCAGCGGCCAATCGATCGGGTTTTGATCACGACAAAGTGCAAACTCTCGTTAATCAGACGAGCATTGAAGATTTTACTCAGGTGGAATCCTATTGGATGGAAGGTGACTTTGTAAGTGCGACATCAGCGCTAAACAGTATAGTGCCTATCAATACGGATGAGTCCTATCTTCAGGATGTTTGGGCTATTCGTTTGCAGCATTCGGTAAATGATCCAGATGCGGAATGGTCTGAGGATGAAGCGATAGCACTTGGAGAAATTGCGTACCGTGATTTAGAGGAAGCAGGTTCAACAGCTATTCTAGCTCAGAGTCTATTGGGCTTGACTTTGTTGCCAAATGATTGGGTCATTGAGGATATGGAAGAACGTCTGGCCACATCGTTAGTGGAGACGACTCGTATTTTCCCGAATCCTGCGCAGACTGTTGTTTACCTCGATGCAAACAAGGAAGCAGCAAACGCCGTCTTTACGGATTTACAAGGCCAGGTTAAACGAGTAGTTCGCATGGAGGCTGAGTCAACATCAAGCGTTGACATTAGCAATCTGCCTCCAGGCATTTACATCGTACAGATTACTCAGGATTCCGGGAGTATTAATACTTACAAACTTTTCATCACTCGATGAAGCGTTTGTTTGACATAGTCTTGATAGTTGTACTACTCTGCTTCGGCAGAGTAGTACATAGTCAAGGCCATGCAGCTAACTGGGTGTTTGGCGATGGATTTCATATTGAATTCGATGAAGCCGGCCCAAATGTCTTGCCATTCATAGAGAATTACTATGCGTTTGAAGGAGCTTCTAGTATATCTACGAAAACCGGTGAGCTCTTGTTTTACTCGAATACAATAAATATTTGGAATAGAGAGTTTGCTCCACTTTTTAATAGTGATACCCTGCCTTATACAGGCCTCATACCGACGACGACTAAATCCAATGGGTCATTGCTTTTGCCTTGGCCAGGAGACTCATTGGATCGATACTTCGCATTTTATACTATGGATGAGGCGGAGAGTAAGATTCGTCTTTCTCAAATAGACAGATACTTAGATATGGGTTTAGGCGGGATTGTGGATAGTTTTAAATATAAGGATATTTTTGGTGTTGGAGTCGCCGAACAAATGACAGCTGTAAGGCATGCAAATGGTCGGGATTGGTGGATTATCTGTAGAAAGGGTCAAATAGAGAGCAACGAATTTATAGTTGCTCTTCATACTCCCCTGGGAATTGATCATTGGGAACTTCAGGATGCGGGGTTTTTGGCCGGTTTTGCAGGAGAATTGGTTTCGTCAAAGGATGGCTCCTTTCTTGCCTTAACAGCCATCGGTATCTGCCCTGAAGTCCCCTCTATGATAGGTTTGTTTAGTTTTGATCGTTGCGAAGGACGAGTACAGTTTATTGACAGTATTTTGACGCAAAGCTGTGCAGAAGGCCCTTACGGAATTGTTTTCTCAGCTGATGGTCTTAGCCTTTTTTATTCAACCATTAAGCGCGTTAGAGTATACCAATTGCGTTTGGTAGATGATGTGTTAGTTGATAGCTTGATGTTTACTATACCAGGAAGTGCTTTTTTGGTTGAGTCAGGTTCACTAGAGAGAGGTAAGGACGATGAAGTATACATAAGTTATAGATTGGTAAATACCATAAGTGGCTTGATGGGTGTGTCAAATCATTTGGGTAAGATCTATATGAATGAATTTGGTGATTATTTATTTGATACATTGTTTTTGCCCCTTAATGGTCGCGAGAATCCAACTTTTTCCCTCCCCAACTTCGCCAACTACGACCTCGGTCCGCTCGTTGGCAGCCCCTGTGATACCCTCTCTCCGCAAGACACCACAAAGACCGGTTTTCAAAGCTCACCATTACAAAACATATCCTGGTCAGTTGACCCTTCAATTAGCAGCGGGAACTACACGGTGACCGGTGGTTCAGGAAGATGGCTCGTCGTGCATGACCTCTACGGCCGGGAGGTCCTAAGGCTGTGGCACGAAGGCACTACCCCTTTCGACCTGACGACACAACCAGCAGGGCTGTATCTGGTGCATTTGCGCGGTGTGGATGGAACGAGGTCGCTGCCGCAGAAGATTGTCCGGCAGTAAGGAGGTTTAGGCCAAGATCAAGGAATTTAGTCATAGAATCTTCATCCATGCGAACTAATTCCTTGTTTTTTGTTACTTTGTTGGATATGCGATTTGCTTAGTACGCTTTCAGGCTCCGTTTGAATCAATGTACCAGCATGTCTGTCAAAATTTTCTACATAGATTATGGACATCAGCAATTTGGCTCAAGGTATCTACATTGTCCAAGTCAGAAGGGATAGTGGCAGTTCTGAATCATACAAACTGTTCATAACCCGATGAGCAGGTTTACCACCCTTACCCTGGACGCTGTGTTGCTCTGCTATGGCAGGGCAACACAGGGCCAGGGCCATGCCTCCCATTGGGTGTTTGGCAATGGGTTTCATTTGGAGTTTGATGAGAGTGGACCTACTGTTCTGCCTAGAATAGAGAATTACTTTGGCCTTGAAGGTGTGGCGAGCATCTCAGATAGAGAGGGAAATCTATTGTACTACTCCAATGTCGTCAGGATTTGGAACAGTAATTTTCAGCCGTTGTTCAACAGTGATACTTTTCCTGCTTTAGACTTTCCTCCTAGTTCCTCCAAAGCAAATGGTTCATTGTTACTGCCGTGGCCAGGAGACTCAGCTGATCGTTATGTTGCTTATCTCGCCATGAATGATGCTGACGACAAATTGTACATTTCAAAGATTGATAGAGACTTAGATAGTGGACTCGGTGGTATCGTTGATAGCTTTAGGTATAGAGAATTATGGGATGAACCTATAGCAGAGCATCTGAATGCAGTTAGACATGCAAATGGAAGGGACTGGTGGATTGTTGGCAAAAGGGGTGCCGTGAGCTATAGTAGTGAATTTCTGCTTGCCTTGCTTACACCACAGGGTATTGACACTACATTCATTCGTGATGGATCGTATTCATGTAACTTTCAAGGAATGATCTCGTTTTCGCCAGATGGCGATCAATTTAGCCTAACTCATTCTAATGGCAACTGCGGAGCATCTCCACCGGCGATAGCATTGTTTAATTTTGATAGGTGCGAAGGTCATATTGAGTTTATTGATACCATTCCTGCGAGGAGCTGCTTCAAGAGTCCGTATGGCGTTACATTCTCGGACGATGGCCATAGGATTTATTATTCTGTTAGTCAACCAAATAAAATATATCAAGTATCTCAGCTGGGTGACACCTTGGTTGACACCTTGATTTTTGCCATGAGTAGTTCGGCATCTTTTGGAATCGCGATAGGAGGCATTGCTTTAGGTATGGATGAGAAAGTTTACGCTATTTATGCACTTCAGTTACCAGATGCAGGATTGGATACAATAACTAAATATTTGAGTGTAATTAACAATCCAAATGTATTTGGATTGGCTTGTCAAGCGGACACTTTCGGTGTATATCTTGGCGACATATTCAATAATGGTGCCACCCTCCCCAACTTCCCCAACTACGACTTAGGCCCTCTTGTAGGCAGCCCCTGCGATACACTCTCCCCGCAAGACACTACGCAGACCGGTTTGTATCACCTACCATTAGAATACCTATCCTGGTCAGTATATCCTTCTATAAGTGCTGGTAACTATACGGTTACCGGCGGACCAGCCAGTTGGTTTATTGTGCACGACCTGTACGGTCGTGAGGTGCTGCGGCAATGGCACGAAGGTGCTACCCCCTTCGACCTGACGGCGCAACCGGCAGGGGTCTATCTGGTTTACCTGAGGGCTGTGGATGGCACGCAGACCCTTCCCCGGAAAATTATTCGGCAATAAAGCGATCAGGCCGGCAGGCCCAAAGGACCCCGAGAAACAGCACGTTAACCAGCCCCATGTAGTGGTAATAGTCCAGGGTATTGACGATTTGGTCGCCGACAATGTCGCGGCCCATGAGGGCCAGCACGAGCATCAGCAGGGCGCTGAACAGACCAAGCGTTGCTTCGGGTGCGCGCAGTTTTTCGCCTGATGAAAGCAGCGTTAAATAGTAGCGGATCACGTACGCACCGGCAGGCACGAAGTAGAGCATGGCGTATTTCATCTGGTGGGGAAAGACCAGCAACGTGACCAGGCAGACGTAGGCGAGTTCCCAGAGCAGCACACGATCGGCGGGCAGGCGGCGGCGATGGCTGTAAACCACGAGGCCGAGTATGGACAGCGCCAGCGCAATCCTGGAACCCTGCAGCATGAGTGAAAGGGTAGGCTCAGAAATTCGGGCAATCTTGCGCGCCGCTTCATAGCTGGCAGAGAGTTCGGCTTCGGGGAAGTCGTAGAAGTAGGCTGCCAACAGGCAGTTGAGCGACTGGCAGCCATTTGTTGTTTCGTATACGTAGTTGTCGCCACCCGGCATGATTCGTGTTAGCCATTGTTCGTGCAACGCAAGGTTACCTTGCCACCCGATGAGCATAGCAGGCAGCAGAAGCGTCAATGCAGTGAACAAGCCAGCATAAACAGAAGCGCGCACGCGACCTTTCGCCAACCAATAATACCCCACCAGCAACGGAAGTATTTTTATGTTGATGCCCAACGCCAGCAGCGCTGCACCCCGAATGGGTTGCCCGCGTTGAACGCGCCAAGTTGCTTCCAGGCTGAGCCAGAGAATGAGCACGGAGATCTGGCCCAGGTTGAAATTGTGGTTCAGAAAACCAAAGGAGACAAGGAGCAGCATCCAGGCGTAAGCGCTTTGGAACCGGGGGCGCAGCTTGGGCCAGGCACTAAACGTCAGCCCGAGCAACACCCAACTGCGGTAGGCCAGAAGCACGTTAAACAACAGCCAAATGACCCGCGCCGCCTGCCAATCCATCCAACTGATGAGCCCCAATAGCGCGGCGAACAAAGGACTGTAGAGATAAAAGTTATAAGGATTATCGGAGTATATATTTTGACCCTTAAAGAACTGCTGTGAGGCGTAGAGGTACACATTGATGTCTGTGCCCACCACCAGCGCCTTGCCAATGAGGTACACCATGGCCAATAGCGCAAATGCGGCATACAAGTATTTAGGGCGAAGGAGTTTTTTGGCGTTGGGCAACAGTACGGGTTATCTGCAAAGGCAGTTTCCTGGAACATTATGGCTGACCGCCGACTGCCGATTCGAGTCGTAAGCCGCCCGCCGTCCGCAAAGTTACACGCTCTGACGGGCAGGAGAAGATTGGCGTCAGGAGCAACGCTGATCAGGATCAATAGGCTATGTGTTCCAAGTTACCCTTGATATGCTTGTTTCCTACCTACCTTTTCTAAGCAATTCAACGTTGTACCATTAATACCTTTAAAGCATGTTGTCATGAACGTTCACCACCACTCAACCCTGTTTTTCTCCGGAGTATTGCTCGCCTCTTCTATTGTTGCACAGCCAACGGTGGAATGGGTGGAGTTTACCCGGGGCGTGTCCATCGCGACTGACGCCGCAGAAAACGTCTATACGGCCGACTGGGAATACAACCCCGCCGGAGACATTTATTTGACCAAACGGAACACTGACGGTGTTCTCCAATGGATTGTGAAGTACGAAAACACGGACAATACCCGCCACGAAGTTGCTACTTGGGTAGCCACCGACAACAACGGTGATATTCTGGTGTCCGGGACCATTCGTTCCGGCTACTTCTCGCCGGTCAATGCAGCCAGTTTGCTGATGAAGTTTGACCCGGCTGGTAACCTGCTGTGGCGACAAGTGTACGAAAGCAGTTTTGACGGATCCTACACGCGAAAATGCCTGGTAGACGCCGACAACAACATTTACGTGTTGGGTTTGGGTTTCGGGACCGTTGGGATGGTTACCAAAGTCAAGAAATTTGCCCCCGACGGAACAGCCCTTTGGTCCTATTTTGACACTGGAGGCATCGGTGCCCCGTTGAATTTCAAGTTTACCCTTGACAACCACCTGGTCTTGTCCGGTCGTTTCCTTTTCGGCAGCGGGGGCGGCTACTCCAAAATTGACCTGGACGGCAACAACGTCTGGAACTACCCTGCAGGATTCAGCCTTACCGCTGGTGACGTGGCCGGAGACGCGGATGGCAACGCTTACGTGGTTCACGGTACATCGGTCGGCACCGGTGGGGTTACCGTTCGCAAATTGTCGCCGGCAGGCACCTTACTTTGGGAACAGCCCACGACAATTGCCGCTTTTAGGGTCGACGTCGGGACAGACGGCGCGCCAGTGATCAGCGGCTTCCCCAACAGCGGTACTCCTGGTGCCGCATTTGCCAAGTTCAGCCCAACGGGTACCCAACTCTGGGAGAATCTGGACGCCGACGGACCCGGCAACGCTTTGTTGTTGCACGCCCAAATGCAACTGGACGAAAACAACAACGCTTACCTCGCAGCCGGAACGCTGTTCTCACAGGCTTTGTGCAAAATCAACGCAGACGGTACAGAAGGCTGGACCGCTTTGACAAGCGGCGGCTACGCCACGGGCTTTGCCTTTGGAACCACTGCAGCGCACATCTACCTGGTGGGGGGTGCCACGGCCAAGATCGTGCAGGAAACCCCTTGCGAAGCACCGATTGGCTTGTTCAGCAATAACCTGACCACTACGTCGGCACGGCTGAATTGGACGGTAGTACCCGGTGCACTTGCTTACGAAGTCCAGGGCCGGAAAGCTTCTTCGGCCACATGGCGCACCAAAACAGTGCCAGGCAGCAAAAACAAGTTGCTTGTCTCCGCGTTGGTACCCGGCACCAATTACGTCTGGCGCATCCGGACCGTTTGCGACCCGGCAGGAGCCCCTTCGGCCTACTCGCCTGAACAAACGTTCACTACGCTTGTGCTGCGGGAACAGCAAGCACAACAAGCCCAACAGCTTGGCATGACGGTCAACGTTTTCCCGAATCCTGTAAGTACACAGTTGAATCTTTCCGGCACTTCTACCGATGCAGAACCGGATCAAGTACTGACCATCCGGGTACTGAATTCCGGGGGAATGCTCATGGCCACGAGCGAGATTGCTCCGGTTGATGGACTTGGGAATTATTCCTTAGCGGTTCAGGAATGGCCTACCGGACTCTATAGCGTGGTATGGACCAATGGCACGCAATCCGGGAGCCAGTCTGTGGTTATCATGCGATAGGCGCACTTTAAGCACACCTTTTCAGGAGAGCCTCGGGTTTCCGGGGCTCTCTTTTTGCAGCATCCTGCCAAAAACCAGCGTTCTCGGTATCTTTACTACTATGCTTTACATCAGCGAACAGGCCAAAGAAAAAGTAGAAGCCCTGCGGGAAAAATCCGGGTTGGGCGACGCCTTCTTCATCCGCGTTTCCGTTGTTGGAGGCGGTTGCAGCGGGTTGTCGTACGACCTGGATTTTGATTCTGAGCCCAAACCCATGGATCAGGTCTTTGAAGACAAGGGTGTCAAACTGGTGACCGACCTCAGGAGTTTCCTTTACCTCTGCGATACCACCCTGGATTTCAGCGGCGGCCTCAACGGCAAGGGCTTCCATTTTGTCAACCCCAATGCGGCTCGGTCCTGTGCCTGCGGGGAGAGTTTTGCGGTATAGGGGTAAACCAAAAACCCCCATATCCTGCGTTATGCCCTTACGGCATCAGCCGATCAATTTTCCAGGCGCCATCCCCTTGACGGGTATAAACGAAACGGTCGTGCAGCCGGCTTTCGCGGCCTTGCCAAAACTCGATGCTGAGCGGTTCCACGCGGTACCCGCCCCAGAAATCGGGCAGCGGCACTTTGCCTTCGGCAAACTTGCGTTTCATCTCTAACACCTTCATTTCCAGCACTTGGCGCGAGCTGAGCACCTGGCTTTGATCGGAGACCCAGGCGCCGATCTGGCTGCCGTGGGGCCGGCTGCTGAAGTAGCGAAGCGACTCTGCTGTGGAGATCCGCGAGGCCCTTCCCCGGATTTTGACTTGCCTTTCCAAGTCTAACCACGGAAACAACAGGGCTACCGACGCATTGGCGCTGATGTCTTGCGCTTTGCGGCTGCGGTAATTGGTAAAAAACACAAAGCCCTGACGATCAAAGAGTTTGAGCAGAACTGTTCGAATGCTCGGCGCTCCTTCTGCGTCGGCTGTGGCCAGGCTCATAGCGTTAGGCTCGGTCAGGCCGGCTTCGCGCGCCTGCTCAAACCAGGCCGCAAACTGGTCAATGGGGTCGGGGAGCAGGTCTTCGCGGTCCAGTCCACGGGTTTTGTACTCTTTGCGCAAAGCGCCAAGGTCAACGCCGCCATCGCCATATGCTTTCATGCCACAAAATTACGGGTACCAGTGGTGCTGTCGCCCGGGGGAAGGGGTTATTCGCCCAAACGGTACAAAGGCCTTACTCAGCCGACGGTTCGGTTTCTGAAGCCTCAAAATAGGCCGGATCCAGCGCATTTTCAGGCTCACTCAGATCGCTGAGCTTGCGCCCGGAGACCAGATCGCGGATCATGTTGATCTTGAAGGGGCCGGCCGCGTGCTGCGTGGAAATCAAGGCACCCGTGTACAGCGTATCCCAGCCTTCCCAACTGTTGCCAAGCCCTTTAATGGGCAAAACCTGCACCCACATGTTCCAGCGCAGCGGCTTGCCGGAAGGGCTGAGCGTCCATAAATAGGAATCGCCTGGGGTCACGCCGCCGCTTTGGTAACGGAGCAACAACCCTGCTGATCCGTCTTTTTGGAAAACCACTTCCCGTTTCACGCCTTCGTCAAAGGCCTTGACCGGCGCATTGAGCCAGAAAGAATCGTTGTAGAAAAAATCCAGGGCTTTGGCCAGCGCTTTGTCCTGCTCGGCGCCTTGCAGCCTTTCGCCCTTTTTCCAGGCACTGCCGGCTCCGGTTTGGGTGTGGAGGTACACCGTGTAATCGCCCCAAGACACCCGGGCTTGCCGGTTGAACCGATCCCAAAGGTGGGTGTGTTGGCCCAGAAAGTTCCAGCGCACGTAGGCGGTCTGGTCCCAGGCGTGTTTGTTCACAGCGCGCTCCATCAGCAGCGCCAGTTGGTCGGCCTGCTCGTCCATTTCCGGACCGCTGGCGGCTTTGGGCAAAGGGCGCGACGCCAGCGGAATGCAGGCCGCCAAACCCAACACCAGCAGCAGGCTGGCACCCCCCAGGATGCGCCAGACGGTTTTTTTAGAGAGGCCCATAGTTTACCCTTTTACCTGACCAGAACAATCGAGGACCGGCACAAGTTGCCGCAACTCCTGCTCAGCGGGCAACCCCGGCTACCGGTCCATCCGCGAACAGCGGAAACGCCGTTGCCAGTTCCTTGACCTTTTTGCCGATCTGCACGGGGAGCTCCGTGTTTTCTGCATCGCTGAGCAACTGATCCATCCATTCGGCAATCTGGATCATGTGCGCTTCGTTCATGCCGCGCGTGGTCAGGGCGGCGGTGCCTACGCGAATGCCGGAGGTGATAAAGGGCGAGCGATCATCAAAAGGCACCATGTTCTTGTTCACGGTGATGTGCGCTTCGCCCAAAATGCGCTCGGCTTTTTTGCCGCTGACGTCGTCCTTGTTGCGGAGGTCTATCAGCATCAGGTGGTTGTCGGTCCCGCCCGAAATGATGTTGTAGCCGTGGGAAATCATGGCACCGGCTAACGCGCGGGCATTGCGCTGCACTTGCAGGATGTAGGCCATGTACTCGTCGCTAAGGGCTTCGCCAAATGCCACCGCTTTGCCGGCGATGACATGCTCCAGCGGACCGCCCTGTGTGCCGGGAAACACCGCGCTGTCCAGCAGCGCGCTCATCATGCGCACCTCGCCTTTGGGTGTGGCCAACCCCCAGGGGTTCTCAAAATCTTCGCCCATCAAAATGAGCCCGCCGCGCGGACCGCGCAGCGTTTTATGGGTAGTGGTGGTGACAATGTGGCAATGGTCCAGCGGGTCAGCCAGCAGTCCGCGGGCGATAAGGCCAGCGGGATGCGAGATATCGGCCAGCAACAGCGCACCTACCTCGTCGGCAATTTCGCGGAAGCGCTCGTAATCCCAATCGCGCGAATAGGCAGAGGCCCCGCAAATGATCAGTTTCGGTTTCACGGCGTGCGCCTTAGCCGCAACCTTGTCTATGTCAATAAGCCCGCTTTCGCGCTCCACGCCGTAAAAGTTGGGTGCGTACAATTTGCCGGAGAAGTTAACCGGCGAACCGTGGGTTAAATGCCCGCCGTGGCTCAAATCAAAGCCCAGAATCGGGTCGCCGGGCTGCAGCACCGCCAGCATGACGGCTGCGTTGGCCTGGGCGCCGGAATGCGGCTGCACGTTGGCCCACTGGGCGTCAAACAATTCGCAAACACGCTCAATGGCCAGGTTCTCCGCCTGATCCACAAACTCGCAACCGCCGTAATAGCGCTTTCCGGGCAGCCCTTCGGCGTACTTGTTGGTCAGAACACTGCCCACAGCTTCGCGCACCGCATCGCTGACGTAGTTCTCCGAAGCAATCAGTTCCAGGCCTTCGGTTTGGCGTTGAATTTCGCGGTCAATGATTTGAAAAAGGGCATCGTCGCGGCGCATGGGCGTAGGGGCTTAGTTGAAGTAGGATGGCAAAAGTTCAGGCAACGGCTGCCGTAAGGCCAGCCGAAAACTTTCTGCGAAGATAGCGCAGACCGCCGTAGTGCAGGCCGTCATGCGCGCTTGCTGGCGCGGGCCAGCGTGTCAGCCGCGCTGCGTATTTCATCCAATTCCCCGGAACTGAACGCCGCTTTAGGCAACACATAAGCCGCCTTATCCTGCACAAAAAAGAACAGGTGCTTCTCCGTTTCCCGGGGGAAAAAGAACGCTCCCTTGGGCAGCTTTGTCCGGCCCTTGGGCCCCTGAACTGCAAAACCAGCCGGGCTCAGTTCGTAATGCATTTCACCCGTTTGACTCTTGTTCACGCGAGCCTGTCGGCGGATGCGCCAGCCAATGCGGTAGCGCACCCAGCGCGGAGTCAGGAAAAATCCCAGCCCGCACAAAACCAGGAACAAAATATGCACCGTGGTTACCCGCGCGGCCGGCGGTACACTGAAGGTCATGACCACCCCCACCAACAGGGGCAGGGCCATGGCGAACCAGCGAAACCCGCGTCGTTCGGGAGCAGCCCATTGCGCAAAGTGTGCAAACGCCACCAGATCGTCCACGTCCAGGTGGAACGAGAGCTGCAGCACGCCCTTTTCGCGGGTCAACACTGCAGCGCGATTTTCGGCATGGTTGCGTGACAGGTCCATTTATGGTTTAGGGTAGATGGTCTTGCCTATGGCCAGTTTTTCGCCTGCGCTGAGGTTTACCGGCTTGAGCGACGGAGCCAGTGCGGCTGCCGGCGCGGCAGGTGCAGTGCTTCGCAAAATGAAAAAGCCAGCTGCCCCCGCAATGGTTGAGCCTACCAGGATGCCGAGT